>NZ_LXPC01000007.1:0-49500 GCF_003590275.1 Dehalobacter sp. MCB1
CACACTAATAAGGACTTGACTATACCAGGGACGTAATGATAATTGGGAAGTTAATCATTGATTATCGTAAGAACTTATAAATTTATTATGGTTTGACCTCTTTTTAGAAAGTATATTAAATCAATCCTAAAATGGGGTGTAAAAAATGAATCCTTCAACGCCACGTAAGAAAATGCAAAGGCAAAATAGCGGGAGCAGTATAGAACAAATAAAATTTGAGATGATTATTCCCGATTCTTTATATCCTGTCGAAAGACTGTATAAGTATATTGAGTTAGGAACTATAAAAACTTTTAAGAAAGGCAGTGCCGTCCTTATACCGGGAGAAGAACCCAAGGCTCTCATTTATATTCTATCGGGTAGAATAAGAGTTAATTTGGTAGTTGATGATGGAAGGGAAAGGTTTATTTATACTGCCGGTAAATACAATATGATGGGCAGATTATTTGAAGCTTATAACCAGTATTATATTGTTGCGCTCGAGAAAACAGAGATTTGTTATTTTACAAAACAGCAGTTGGAACAAATTTTTCAAAAAGATCAGGAAGTTTTTTTTGATATTATAAAAAACTATCATGCTAAAATTTCTTATTACATGCGGCAAATGGCTGAAATGGATTTATACAATCCCACGATCAGGGTGGTAAGGTTATTATATAAACTGTGTATGACGAAAGGTGTTGCCGTAGGAGATTCGTTTGAAATACAAATCGACCTTTCCCTGAAAAGGATCTCGGAAATCACAGGTGCACACTATGTTACAGTCTCGAAGGTGTTGGGCGGGCTGAAAAAAAAGAATATCATCGAAAAGAATAAGAATACAATCATCATTCATGATCTGAAAGGATTAAAACGCCTGACGCAGGAAACGCACATTTTTAGTAATCAAGGCAGAAGCTTGGATAACGATTTGTTCCCTTTGTAAAAAATAATAGAAATGTTAAAGTCGTGATAAAACTTTGGGCATAAAAATTTAAATATAATGTACCCATAACAGGTTATTTCACCGGAAAGGAGGTGAGAAAGTTATGGGTACATTTTTAGTTTTTCTGGCGGGCGTTTTATTTTTAGCCGGCGGACTCTTTTTAAAGACCCGTGCCAAATATGAACAAAATTGGAGGACAATTTTAAACTGGACTTTATACGTTGTGTGGTATGCAATAACCTGGATGGGGATTTCTTTTATCTACATCAATGCCTCGGTCGGACATGTTAAGGCAACAAGTACAGCAATCTTCTTGTTTGGAGGAATCTCTGTTGTATTAGCTGTTATTCTGGCCCGTCTATTAGGTTATATCGGCGTCAAAAAGAAGAGCAATGAATCGTTGCAGGCTTAATGGTCAAATTCAGTAAAGAAGGTGTAAAGATGGAGGATAAAAAGCCAAGCTTAAGTCGACGTGGATTCCTTAAAGCTGGCGTGGCGGCGGCAGCGGCAGGAGTCATCGGTGCAATTAATCCGGATGCTCTGAAAGCTGAAAATGCTTCGTTGGTTTCGTTGGATTATGCATCGCCCGCGAATGGCAACTGGTGCAAACTTGTGCCTAAACCGAATTACGGTGGAGCTGCCGTACGTTATGCGGAGCACAACGACGAATGGTTGGGTACATCAAAGATCGTAGGCGAAGTAAAAAATATAAGTGAGTACGATAACGGTTTTACCATGGCGATCCGTGGAGAACTGGGCGAAGTACCGCGTTGGAACTATGTGACACAGGGCAAACGTGACCCAATGGCTGCAGGATTTGGTTATGCCATTGGTTTTATAAGTACAGACCAAGCTGTTGTCGGTCCGCCGCCGAGGAAGGAAAAACTGCCAGTACCTGATCCTGAAATTATGTCCAAGCATATCAAAGACACGTGTTATTATATGCGGGCTGACGAAGTCGGCATCGGCAAAATGCCTCCTTACGCATATTATTCTAATAGAATCTCGCCGACACATGGGGACTATGCCACCGGCAAAGTTGACCCTCTGCTTCTCATGAAGGAAATACCTGTTACGGAGCGGCTTCCTTATGTTATCTGTGTCGCTGTGGAGCAGCATCTGGAAACGTATATGGCCTCTACCGGTTATGACGGCATTGCTAAAAGCCAATCTTACCGTTGCTATCACGCATCAGCCAATATTTCCATTATGCTGGCTCAGTATATTCGCTCGCTTGGCTATCACGCCCGGGCCCACCACTTTGCCAATTATGCTTCAGTGATGGGGCCGATACTGATCGCGTGCGGTATGGGAGAACTGACACGAACCGGTGACTGCGTTGCGCATCCGCGTATGGGTTTCCGCAATAAGGTTGCGGCTGTTACGACGGATCTCCCGCTTGTCCCTGATAAGCCGATCGATTTTGGAATGCTTGATTTTTGTCGAGTGTGTAAGAAGTGCTCAGATAATTGTCCGGGTAAAGCGATCTCGTTTGATGATGAACCCGTAGCATACAACGGCTACCTGCGTTGGAACAGCGATTTTAAGAAATGCGCAGCCTTCCGTACGGGTAATCAGGAGGGCTTCAGTTGCGGACGCTGCATCAAGGTCTGTCCTTGGAGCTCCAAAGAAGATTCCTGGTTCCATGAGGCCGGCGTTTGGATCGGCAGCCATGGAAAACAATCAGCATCTCTTCTCAAACAAATCGACGATATGTTTGGATACGGCACTGAAGAAATCACGAAATACAAATGGTGGCTGGAGTGGCCTGAGCTATTTCCTATGCCGGCCGGATATCCGCCGACTCAAACGACTCAGCCAACTCAAACAACTCAAACAACTCAAACAACTCAGTCGTCTAAATAATGATTTGTCTTCATTCATCATTGATGGAGAATCAGATCATATGATTTGAATAATTATTATGAAATAATATTCGGTAAGATACGGTGTGCCTTTAAGTACGCCGTATTTTATTTGCAACGCAAAAAGCGCCTTTACATATTAAGCGTAAAATAATTCACGAAATTGCAATTTTAAATAGAATAGGGTAAGGGGCTAAAGAAAAAGAACCCAAGCAGCAATTTTTTGGTAAACCGCCACGATTTTCTGAGAACCGGGGCAGCAGTTGCTGCTATGGGTGTTATGGGTACAATTGCAACGCCATCAAAAATGGCCAATTGCAACTATAAGATATTATAGTACGATTAATTCAAAAAAAGTTTAGCAGGAATTAATTAAATTAAAATATTTGATGTAAATACGCAAAATAGTAGGGTTCACTATTTATTTATGTAGTCCCGACTACTTAGTTTCGTATGCATCACTGGATAGAATAATATGATTGGGATATTTCAATTTAGTTAAAGCTGTATTGTATTTTTATTTAGATTAAGATGCTTTTGGTGTCAAATTTAAGTATCTGAGTATAGCTAAAGTATTTGAGCCACTTTCATAATATTTTCAGCGGATAATGCCAATTCGGACATGGAAGCTGTGATTTGCTCAGAAGCAGCAGCTTGGCTTTCGCCTAATCCGGAGGCTTGGATGACTTGACTAATTAACTTCGTGGATTCGTCTTTAATAGAAGAAACGATTTCTTTTATATCTTTGATTGAGGAAGTACTGTTGGTAGCCATCTTCCTTATTTCTTCCGCGACAACGGCAAATCCGCGTCCTTGTTCGCCTGCCCGGGCGGCTTCAATAGCGGCATTAATGCCTAGGAGGTTAGAGTTGGCTGCTAGATCATTAATAAATTTGAGAATTTCATCGGTTTTTTTGATTTCTTCCAAAACTTTTTCGCCCCTGGATTTTATTCCTTCCAATTCCTGAGCCAGTTTCATGGCAGCGGCGGACAATTCCTCGGTTGTTGCTGTGACCTCCTGCGAAGAGGCGGACAAAGATTGTGCTGTGTCGGTAAGTAAATTCTGGGTTTTCAGATTTAAGGCCAGGCCAATGCCTCCGATTATTTTACCGGTATCATCTTTAACCGGAAAGGAAAAGGCTTTAAAGGAAAAACCAAACACTTCTGTAGGGACTGTCATAACGATTTGCTGGCCGGTCCGTACCGCTTCAGTAAGTGCATCACCCGGAGGCAGTGGTTTTCCTATGACGTTGAAAGGCAGTCTTGTTTTTTCACTTTCGACACTGTTAAGATACTTTTCGGTATCAGAGAGGGCAATCATGTTATCCAGAGGTATCATTTTGTGAAAGTAAGGGAGTGCTCTATTGAGACATTCCAGAATATCAGCTCCATTACCGACCTCAGGGCTATAAGGGTTTTCCTGATTTGCATTTTCCATAATAAATCCTTCCTTTGGAAAAATAAAAATATGAGAAATAATGAACGGAAATAATAAATAACCACTCTTATCGAGTGGTTATCACATAGAAAGTCTATCATGTTATAATATTGGGCAATTTAGCTTATGCTAAATAAATCCAGGCCATTTAGTTTCTACTAAAAAAAATATATAGAAAAAAATATAATATCATACTAAGGTTTGCAATTGTTTGAATTGCAAAGCAAAACCAAAAGGATCTTCTGTCTTTTCTCACCATCTCTTGCAAGGGAAGGAAGTGATGTAGGAAATAAAAAGTATAAGCAGATAAGTAGTCTTTTTGTAAACCAAGTATTTTTGCCTGTGAGAAAGTTATCAGTAAAAAATTAAAGGGGAGAATGTAAGTATGGAAAAAACAAATAGTTATTACATCTTACCGAATAATTTTTATCCCATTAAAAAGCTGCAAAATTACATTCACATGGGAGTTGTCCGAAATTATTCTAAAGGACAATCCATTGTCTTGCCCGGAGAGTTGATATATAAGATCGTTTATGTGCTCTCTGGAAGATTAAGTATAAGCTTTCTAAATGAAGACGGAAGGCAAAAATTAATGTACTATGCTGATCCTCATACCTATGCCGATAGATTATTTCCATTTGACGATTGTTATGTTCATGTTATTGCAGAAGAAAATAGCACAGTCTGTTTTTTCTCCAAAGAAGAACTTCTTGAAATTTTCCAGCAGGACAAAGAAGTGCTCTTCGATTTCATCACAAACTACTCATCAAAATGTGGCTATTTTATGCGGGAGGCCAAGGAGATGGTTCTTTATAACCCAACGGTTCGGGTCTTACGCTTACTTTACGAGCTTTGCCTCACCCAAGGGAAGTCGGTTGATAATGTCTATCAAATAGACATTAAACTATCTCAAAAGGCTATTTCTGAAATAACAGGTGTACATTTTGTGACGATAAGCAAAATATTTGGACTTCTAAAAAAAGAAAATATTTTGTATAAAACAACAAGCAAGATCACGGTTATTGACTTGGAACGGCTTAAAGAATTGATTAATAAGTGGATGGAACTTTGACACAAATTTACCGTTTAATTCTTTTCATCAATGAGTATAAGACAAAACACACGTAAAAAAGTTAATGGATGTTAATTTGAAACCAGTTAAAGTAAAAAATATAAAATTTTTTGGCCTAATAAATAATACATTTATGTGAGACTAAAACTCTAAATTAAAATTATGCTTAAAATAAATATGGAGTTGCAAATTCCAAAAGAAATTTGGGTAAGGAGGTGAAAAGAATAATGAGCACATTTTTAATCTTTTTGGCAGGGATTCTTTTCTTGGCTGGTGTCCTTTTTATCAGACCTCGTGCAAAGCAGGACAAGACTTGGAAGAGCGTGGTTATTTGGACCTTATATGTAATTTTCTTTGTGGTCGCTTGTATAGGAGTTTCCTTTGTTTACATCAATGCCAGTGTAGGACATGTCAAGGCTACAAGCACAGCAATATTCCTGTTTGGGGGGATTTCGCTGGTTCTTGCTGTAGTCCTGGCCCGCGTATTAGGCTTCATTGGTACGAAGAAAAAGGCCGAGTCACTAAAGGCTTAGAGGAGGAAAGTGAATGTCCGAAATTTCAGGAAATAAAGAGAAAGAATCCAAGCAGCAATTTTCGGTAAGCCGCCGCGGTTTTCTGAGAACCGGGGCAGCAGTTGCCGCTATGGGTGTTATGGGTGCAATTGCAGCTCCATCAAAGATGGCGAACGCAACGGTTAGCACGTTGGGTTATGAGGCAGCAGGCAAGGGCAAATGGTCAAAACTGAAGCCGCAGATGAGTTACGGAGGAGCCTCGGTTAGTTTTGTGGAGCATAACGACCAGTGGCTTGGGACAAGCAAGCTCCTTGGGCCGGTTCAAAGAACCGACGAACAGGACGGGGGATTCTGCTTGGCCATCAGAGGCATTTTGGGTGAAAAAGCAAGATACGGGTACTTCCAGCAAGCTCCAAGATATCCGCTGGGAACCGGATTCTTAATTCCCCTTGGGGCAATCAGCGGGGATAATATGGTGGATGGACCCGTTAACCCTGAAAAACTGCCGATTCCGGATCCTGAACAAATGTCACAGCATATCAAAGACCTTGCTTATTATCTGAGAGCTGACGAAGTAGGAATTGGCAAAATGCCTTCCTATGCTTATTACGCAAGTACAATGGCGCCGCCGCAAGGAGCGTATGCATCAGGCGCAGTTCCCCCTGATGCCCCGATCTCAAAAGCCCCTGTGACAGGCAGCCTGCCAAATGTTATTGTTGTCGCGGTAGAGCAGCATTTGGAAACCTACTTGGCAACGACCGGATATGACGGAATCTCCGTATCGCAATCGTTCCGTTGCTATCATGCTACAGCCAATATTTCTGTCATTATGGCGCAATACATTCGGAATCTAGGCTATAATGCGAGAGCCCAGCATTTTGGCAACTATGAAGCCGTAATGGGTCCGTGTCTGATCGCTGCCGGAATGGGCGAACTTACCCGAACGGGGGACTGTGTTGCGCATCCCAGATTTGGATTCCGGACGAAAGTCGCAGCTGTCACCACCGATTTGCCGTTAGCCCCGGATAAACCGATTGATTTCGGGATGTTGGACTTCTGCAGAGTTTGCAAAAAATGTGCAGATGAATGTCCTTCTAAAGCAATCACCTTCGACGTCGACCCAGTAGAACATAACGGCTATCTGCGTTGGAATACGGATGCCAAAATTTGCACGACTTTTAGGGCCAGCAATGAAGAAGGCGTCAACTGCGGCAGATGTATTAAAGTGTGTCCCTGGAATTCCAAAGAGGATTCCTGGTTCCACGAAGCAGGCATTTGGATTGGCAGCAAAGGCCAAGGCGCTGCAAAACTACTTAAAGGCATCGATGATATGTTTGGCTACGGAACGGAAATCATTGAAGATTATAAGTGGTGGCTCGAGTGGCCTGAACTCTATAAAATCAAGATGCCAAGCTAAAGGTACAGTCAGTCATCAAGCATCATGTAGTCAAAAAGTATAACGGATAATTTCATGGGGGCATAACGAAACTTAGCTTCGTTATGCCCCCTCAACGTATCCTTATGGTATTTTTGCATTTACCCTCTTATAAAGGGCCTCTAACTTGTACTATAGTACAAGTTAGAGGCCCTTTGATTTGCGAACTTTAAACTACAATACATTGTTTGACTAAGAGTGGTTATATATAATAAGGCTAAGAAGTAAACACAATTTACACATAAGTAAAATTTTCTGATGATAGTAAGCTATTTTGTCGCGCGTGCAATACAATTGTGCTGAAGTACAAAATTATTATTAGCGAATAAAGTCGGACTCAAAAATGCCATTTCCGTATTTTTAGTTTCCGCCCTCGCTGTTTTGTTTTGGAGATGAAACTGAATTTAGCTCTGGTATCATTTGTTCTGTCTTTCCTCGGAGCTAGTATCGGTATCTATGTTATTTACTGTGTCCGCACTTAGGAAGGCGACAGGATGAAAAATAATAGTTAATTCAAATAAAGGGGGGGATATGAACTGAAACTAGAATCATATCTAGAGATATCAAGTGAACTTCAACAATTATTTTACGATGATGTTTGTATTTCAATATGTGACACACAGAAAATTTTAGCCCGCTGCAACGGCAAAAAATTTTCTTTACCTGCATCAGTGGGCGATGAGTTACGTGCCGGCTCGCCTGGTTATGAGGCAATCCGTATTGGAAAAAGAGTCGTAAAGAAAGTTCCCAAAGAAGTTATTGGTGTTCCTCACATTGGTGTGGGATATCCGATCATTGATGAAGGAAAGATTGTTGGTTGTGTAGCGGTGGCCCTTTCTGAAGAGCGTTATGAAAACATTGTGAATGCTGGACAAGAAGTGTTGGCTGCTGTGCAGGAAATCTTAGCATCCACTGAAGGTTTATCAAATGAATTTCAAAATATACTTGCTACTACAAGATCTATGGTTAGAGAAACCAGGCAGGTCGATTCAGAAATTGAGAACATTGATGATTTTGTTCATAAGATTAAGAGCATCTCGATGCAGACCAATATTCTCGGATTAAATGCCGCTATCGAGTCTGCGCGGGTAGGTGAACTAGGAAGGGGATTTGCAGTAGTTGCAGATGAAGTACGTAAGCTTGCTGATGACACTAAATTATTAACGACAGAAATAGTCCAGATTTTAAGCAATGTCAAAAAGTCCGTGTCCGATTTACTCGATAATGTTGAACAGTTCAGTAATGCAATTGAAGATCAAGCCATTGGCACACAGGAAGTAACTCAGACAGTCGGTCAAATCGCAGAAATGGCCGAAAAAATGGTTGAATTGGGTCAGATAGAAAATTGAATTCTTAAGCAATAAGGATGATTATTGAACCTAAATACAAAGGAACTTAATTTAAGCAAAACGGCTAAATCAACCTGCAAAATACCGTTACGACTGTATTGTACGCAATAACATGGAAATAACACCGAGCGGGAGAAAGTCAGAATGTCTTATATGTCGTATGTTTCATTATTAATCATTGGTATCATCGCATTTGCTATTCCCTTAGTAGTTAACAAGATTAAGCGTGTTTCCATTCCTATAGTTGTTGGTGAGATTATTGCTGGAATCATCATTGGAAAAAGCGGATTTGACTTAATTCAAGGGAGTGAATGGCTGAGTTTTCTCTATAATTTAGGATTCGCCTTTCTCATGTTTATGGCGGGAATAGAAATAGATTTCAACTTAATCATTTCGCTTGCAAAGACACAAAAGGTCAAATGGCATCAGCACCCGTTAATTATGTCATTGATTCTA
The DNA here is from genome assembly GCF_003590275.1 of Dehalobacter sp. MCB1. Lineage (NCBI taxonomy): Bacteria > Bacillati > Bacillota > Clostridia > Eubacteriales > Desulfitobacteriaceae > Dehalobacter > Dehalobacter sp. MCB1. The sequence continues at coordinate 9,052 of NZ_LXPC01000007.1, forward strand.
TTTTCCACAACGCTTGTCCTATCTCTATTAGTAGCTTTCGGTCTCAAATGGATTGGGCTTATCCCTGATGTTGTAATTTTTACAATTATTTTGTCCAGCACCTCTGTCGGAATAGTAGTACCCATACTTAAAGAACGAGAAATGTTGTCCAGTAAATATGGACAAATTATATTGTTAAGTTCTCTGTTTTCCGACTTTTTCACAATGATCCTGTTGTCTTCATACATCACGTTTATAGCCACAAATTCGTTGATTAAGCTTTGCTACATCTTACTATTCATACCGATTTTTGTTCTAATCTGGAAGCTTTTGGACGTCGTGTTTAAATTACCAATGATGGAACAATTGGCGCATAAAAATTCACAAATAAAGGTCCGGGGTGCGTTTGCTTGTCTTATATTGTTTATGGTAATTGCTCAATTCTTAAATACTGAAATAATCCTTGGTGCATTTTTAGTAGGACTAATCATTTCTCTAATTAGTGATCGTAAAACGTCGCAGATTTTTCATAAGTTTGACGCCATAGCCTACGGAATATTCATTCCTGTTTTCTTTATTATGGTGGGAGTCAATTTTAACGTCAGAGATATTCTGAATAATCCTAGCTCGTTTTATCTGTTACCGGTTCTGGTACTTGCAGTATATGCTGTGACTCTGGCACCGACGGTATTCTTAAAAATCAACTATTCATGGAGTAAGTCGATAGCGGCAACCACATTATTGTCTTCCAGATTAAGCCTAATAATTGCTACAGGCACTATTGCCTTAAAACTAGGAATTATTAACGGTAGCTTGTTCGGAGCAATCATTTTAGTGGCGATAATAACTTGCACACTTTCGCCGCTCATTTTCAACCATTTGACAAAAAAATGACTTTCTAGAAAGAGACATTGGTAAATTTTTAATGATAAAAAGAAAGGAGCAATGAACTATCTATATTCAATAGGAACAATATCTTTTTGGCAAGGAGGGAAGAAGTTAAAATAATTTTATTTTTATTTCATTTTAGGTAGGACTTAATCTTCAGGATATGTATAGCACTATTTTCTTTAATCAAAAATATTGGTTTCTGAGACTTGTAATAACAAATATCAAGCAAAACATATTTTCTGTATAGGTAACAAATTTCAATAAAACAATTTGTTATTTATCAAGTGAGGAGTACAAGATTATGAAATATGATGAACATGATAATGCTTTAGCCCGGTATGAGCTTAAGCCGGGTAGCCGCGAGTGGATCGAGTACTATGAGAAGCATCCGGACCTTGAGAAGACGGATTTAAGTCAGTTTGATTTACCAGGAACGCTTGGCGTAGGGGCGCGTGTAGATAATATGGCGTGGCAGTCGCTGATGTCCATTCTTGGGCAATTGGGACAAGAGGATATGGTGGATGGACCGGTGGATCCTGTGAAGATTGAAATGACGCCGGAACGTGCTGCGGAAAAAGTTAAAGGTTTTGCGAAACATATTTTAGGGGCATCCGTTGTTAAGATCGGGCCTCTGAATCAGGAGTATGTTTATAGCGTTAAAGGACGAAGCTATCATCGGCATGGTGGAGTAGAGATACCTGTGGGGTTGCCCATTAATTTACCGCATAAAAATGCTATCTTTTTGGTTGAAGGGATTAATTACGATATTTTAAAAGGAGCCCCTAAAAAAGAGATTATGCTTGAGATTTTTAGGGCATACTCTAAACTTGGTCACATGGCGGTGCTCATGGCAAGGTTTATACGCAATATAGGTTATCCTGCCCGGGCTCATATCGTGACTAACAATCAGGTTATATTTCCTCCGGCTGCGATTGATGCTGGTGTCGGAGAATTAGGGAGAAGCGGAATTCTGATTTCCAAAGAGTTTGGTACTGCAATGAAAATGTCGGTCATTACAACAGACTTGCCATTGGTCTATGATCGGAAATCGAAGCTGGGAGTCGATGATTTCTGTAAAAATTGCAAGATTTGTGCTGAGAATTGTCCGGGAGCGGCCATCAGCATGGATGATGAGAAACAAATCATCAGAGGAGTGGAGAGATACCGTTTCAAAGCAGAGAACTGTTTTAAGATATGGAATAAAACAGGGACTGATTGTGGTGTGTGCATGAGTGCCTGCCCCTATAGTAAACCACCTTCTTTGGAGCACTCTTTCGGACTTTGGTTAGCAGCTAAAGGCGGAAGTTTCCCAGGTATTTTTTTGACCAGGTTAGAACGGCTAATATATGGTCCTCATTCTCCGGGAAAACATCCTCACCCTCAATGGATGGAAGAACCGCCGGATGTCTGGAAAGAATTCCGTTTTGACCGGAGAAAAGAATAGGTCGGTAGTTTGTCTAATTTGTTATTCTGTGAAGCGAGGAGCTGGAAATTATGAGATATGATGAACGTGATAATGTTTTAAGCCGATATGATGAGCTGCATCCGGGTACACCAGAATGGGAAGCGTACTATAAAAAGCATCCCGATCTGGAGAAGACGGATTTAAGTCAGAAAGAATTGCCTGGAACGCTAGGCGTGGGAGCACGTGTAGATAATATGGCGTGGTTATCTTTGATATCGCTTCTTAGGCAATTGGGCCAAGAGGATATGGTGGATGGACCAGTCGATCCTGTGAAGATTGAAATGACGCCGGAACGTGCTACTGAAAAAGTCAAAGGTTTTGCCAAAAATATTTTAGAGGCATCCGTTGTTAAGATCGGGCCGCTGAATCAGGAGTATGTTTATAGCCATAGGGGAAGAAATTTTACCCGGAAAAATGATATTCCGATCGGGACACCGATTAATTTACCGCATAAGAATGCTATCGTCATCGCCGAGGGGATGGATTACGATATCTTAAAGGGTGCCCCAAAAAAACAGATTATGATGTATATTTTTAAGCTGTATTCAAAGCTCGGTTATATATCGGTACGTTTAGCAAGAGCGATCCGCAATATGGGGTATCCGGCCCGGGCGCATATCCTGACCAATAATCAGGTTATCTTTCCGCCGGTTGGCATTGACGCCGGCATCGGGGAATTAGGCCGAAGCGGGATTCTGATTTCCAAAGAATTCGGTATGGCTTTTAAAATGACGGTCATTACAACAGATTTGCCATTGGTCTATGATAAAAAGTCTAATCTGGGAGTCGATGATTTCTGTAAGAATTGTAAAATTTGTGCTGAGAATTGTCCGGGAGCGGCCATCAGCATGGATGATGAGAAAGAAATCATAAGGGGAGTGGAGAGATATCGTTTCAAAGCAGAGAACTGCTTTAGAATATGGAACAAAACAGGGACCGATTGTGGCGTATGCTTAAGTTCTTGCCCTTATAGTAAACCGCCTTCCTTGGAGCACTCTATCGGGCTTTGGTTGGCAGCTAAGGGTGGAAGTCTTCCGGGCATTTTCCTGACCAAATTGGAACGGCAAGTCTATGGTCCGCATGATCCGGGAAAATATCCTGATCCTGAATGGATGGAAAAGTCACCCGATGTTTGGAAAGAATTCCGCTTCAATCGGAGAAAAGAATAGCGCTGTTCAGGCAAAAAAAGACCTCTCGGCTCAATCGGGCCGGGAGGTGTCTGTTTATGTGCAGCGTGCCCAGCTAAGCACGCATTATCTGGCTGGTGTAAAATTAAAAGTCCTGTCCAACGGGCGACTCAAGCAGATAGAATTACAAATTGGCAATATTGATGTTACTGAATTCCAGTAATTTGATAGAAAGATAAATCTGCAGCCGTTCTTCGGCATTATCCAGGTTTACGCCGGTGAGCTCTTTTATTTTATTAATCCTGTAAAATAAAGTGTTCCGATGGACGCATAAGGTGCTGGCCGCCTCATTAGGCGAATTCGTATAGTATAAATAATACTTTAATGTTTCTAAAAAAGGTGTTCCGTTGGATCCTTCCTCTTTGGCCAGGTAGATAACCGCGGGATGGCAGAAATCAATAATCTCGCTATGGGAAGAGATTAGTTCTGTAAGAAAATACAGCATGTTTTTTTCATAAAGGCAGAAAGGCTGATTATTGCGTTGGGCGAATTCACTAGCCTTTAAAGCCTGGTTGTAATATTTTCTGCTTTCCGACAGCCTGGTAAATGGGATGCTGACACCGGCAAAAAGAGCATTGGCGCTTAAATATTCGGTAAATTCCGAACCGGACTCTTGGAATAAACTGAGGCTGATTGAATTATCGATGAATACTACGAGTTCATTTTTATAGACAATACATTTATCACTGGGAATAAAAGATTGCAAAGATTGGATGATAAATGGAATTTTGCTTTCAAAAGTGTTACTTAGCTTATTACTTATTATCATGATTTGATATGTTTCTGTACTCGGCCACTGCAAATAATTAAGCCGTTTTCTGATAGAATCTTCATCATGAATTTTCTTATCCAGCAAGTCCGTTAGAAAATAGTTGGGTAGTAAATTTTTGCTGATGCTAAAGAAGTCATTTTTTTGCAATTCTATGGATAATAATTTCCGAAGAGGCTCGATAAGCTTAAAATCGATTTCCTGAAACTGTTTGCCGGCCTCATAAATTGCTAGTTGAGCAACTTCTATACCTTGGATCTGGATGATAGTCGAGAGGGTTCCATTGAAACGTTCCGATTTTCTCACGTACTGGGAATATCCCTGGCTGCGTGTCTTTGAATAAATGTGATTATCACGGATGAAGGAGATGGTATTGGCGTTGACATATTTATCGCCATTTTTATCTTCGGTTAGTTCGACAATATTAACAGCATCCTGCGATAAAGCAAGAACTTTAAAATTACTATCGTGCAGAAGCATTGGATGTCCAAAGATTTCTGTCGCGGTATCAATAAGGGGTTGCAACCCTTGATTTGAATAAATGGTGTCGAATAATTTTTGCATGTACCAAGATAGGTTAACTTCTTCATTAATTATGACGGCGACATGATTTAAAATTTCAAATGGGGTTATTTCTGAATTAGCAACGCAGCAAAGATTAAGGTTCGTTGCCCGAAGATATAATTCTGGGAGTGCTGTGTCTTCTATGCAAAGCAGAGTCAAGTTTATATTAGACGGTATTGGCGGCAGAGCAGATGCGAATCCGATATAAAGGCACCCGGGAATATAATGTTGAAGTTCTTTCTGTATCAAGGCGTAAGAGTGAATACTTACCGTGTCATCCTTAAAAGTCAAAGAACATGGAACGAGCGTATTTAGATGGTTTACTATATCCGCTAATTTCATATACCCTCCTATTACGGATGGTCTATTTGTATTATAGTACAAATTATTCATCCGTTGATTTACAAACTTTAAACTCTAATACATTGTCCGGTTAATAGTGATTATATATAATAAGGTCAGAAAAGTAAACAAATTATAAATATAAAGGAAATTTCTGATAACAATAAGCTGTTTGTTTACTTGCATATGAGATTTGTGCTAAAGTCTAAATAATTATCTATCCAATGTTTATGGAGCAACCTGATAAGAGGTTTGTTGCTTACAATATTTAATACGATAACTCTCATTTTGGAAGAATATTATCAGAAAGTTTATTGAAGGTAAGGAAAGGAGGAAGAAGCTCAAGAAAGTATGTTCAATGAGTAGTTGTATTTACAGAAAAGGAATGAAAGGGTTCTGGCTTCGGACGTATACTATCGAGGATTAATTAAAGGAGATGAGTTGTTTGAGTAAAGTAAATGTTTCAAAATTAATCGGATCGAGTAAAATGAATAGTTTTTTTGCCTTGGTGGCAATATTAGCTTTCTTAGGGCTGTTATTTGATGGATATGATCAGGGGGTTTACGGTAATTCCCTTCCTGCGTTGATGAAAGATACAGGTATTGCGCCAACAGTTTTCGGACTGATTGGTAGCTATACTCTATATGGAATGATGGCAGGCGGAATCATATTTGGAATGTTAGCTGACAGGATAGGTAATAAAAAAGTATTCATGTTGGCTATAGGCTTTTACGCGGTTTTCACAGGCATGATGGGAACTGCGACCGAGGTATGGCAGCTTTCTTTATACCGGGTTTTAACCGGAATGGGTATTGCCGGAATTGCCCCTGTCACGTTCGCTTTGGTTGCTGAATATAGTCCTTTAAAAAATCGTGTTAACCTGATTAGCGCAACGACTCTTGGAGTGCCGCTCGGAACAATGTTCAGTGCTTTGGTAGGTAAGGCTATTATACCGGAATATGGCTGGAGACCTATGTTTTTGCTTGGCTTTATTCCCATTGTTTTAATATTTATCTGTGCTGCTTATTTACCTGAATCCATGCAGAAATTGATAAAAGACGGCAAAAGAGATCAAATTCAAAAGTTGTTAAAAAAATCTGCCCCTGAACACACTCCCGGCGCTGATGAACAATACGAAGTAGATATCAAACCTTCTGAAAGAGGATCTTTTCTTAGCTTGTGGAAGGACGGCATGGCTGTGAATACGATTTTATATTGGGTAATCATGGCGCTATGTATGTTTATTGTTTACGGCTTAATAACCTGGCTGCCGAAAATTTTGATGGGTGCAGGATATAACTTGGGATCCAGTCTTACGCTCATGATTACTTTCACCCTCGGGGCAATACCAGGTATACTTATATCAGGCCCGATATCCAATAAAATTGGACTTAAAAATACGCTTATTGTATATTCAGTGATCCCTGCCCTTGTTGTTCTGCTTTTGATGTTGAAACTAAATATTACTCTGGTATCAGTTGTTCTGTTTATCCTTGGAGCCGGTATGTATGGCTTAATGGGATTGATCTATGTATTTGTATCGGTCGGCTACCCGCTTGCCTTCCGTGGAACAGGGTTAGGATGGTCCAGTGCTATGGGGCGTTTCGGCGGATCCTTCGCACCAATTATTGGAGGGATGTTAATAGCACAAAAGGCATCTTTAATGACAAACTTTTTGATATTTGCAACCGCACCATTTCTTTTGATAATGATCTGTGTTGTGGTTTCCCAACTAACCGCCAAGAAAGCCACCGCGCCCTCCATTAACAGTTAAAAAATAGTCCGTATACTACTCCTCGAATTTGAGTTTCAAAGGTCGTTAAGTGAACAATGAATTTGTCTATAGGGCAAATTCATTGTTCACTATGAAACAAACTTTAAATTATAATGCATAGTTGCAATGTAATTATATATAGTATATCCCAAAGAGTTAACAAATCTAGGCATGGACTGTAATTGAGTAATGTGGATAGATAAAAATTGCAATTGGTAGGAGGAATTAATATGGATGATATTCAAGCTAGATACGAGCAGCGGATTGAAGACATTAAAACAACAGCTAATATTAAGGAACCGAAACGTGTGCCCATCATGGCGGCTATGACGGCTTTCCCGATTGCTTACTCGGGTTCTAAAACAAGAGAACTTATTAACGACGGAGATAAGTTGGCAGAAAAGTGGACGAGTATTTTCGATGATATTTATTTTGACTGCAGCTTGAGCTGGGGCACAATGGTTCGAATGAAAATGGTTGAAACGCTGCAGAGTAAAACTTATTTTATTTCTGAGGATGAAGTAACCATTCAACATTCGGAAAACACGCCGATGCTTTCTGAAGAGTATCCGGAGCTAATCAATGATCCAATAACATTTATGGCAAACAAAATTTTTCCCAGAAAATTTCCTGCGCTTAGCAGGCCATATCCTGAAAATGTTGAGGCGTTAAAAAAAGCTGTACTGGAAATGGCCGAATTTGCCAGGGATACCGGAAAAATAATCGAGAGGGGCAAAAATATATATGGCGTGGCTCCGATTGTCGGTAGCAAGCTTTACCCTCCTCTTGATTTGATCTTTGACAGGTTGAGAGGATTCCAGGGGCTTTTTGGAGACTTGAGAAGAGTTCCAGAACAAGTGATTGCGGCTTGTGAAGCTTTGTACCCGATCTATATGCAGGTATGTGAAAAAGGCTTAACAGGAGAATATCCTTATGCGGTCACAATGTTGCATTGTCCGGCATTTTTGGGTCCAAAAAGCTTTGAGAAATTTTTCTGGCCCACTTATAAAAAAATGTTGTTAAGGGTGAATGAACTTGGTACAAAAACATTAATGTTTTTGGAAGGCAAGTGGGAACCATACTATGATTTCCTAAGGGAACTTCCGAAAGCTTCAATACTCTGCTATTTGGAAGCGGATGATATTATTGAGGCTAAAAAGAAACTGGGAGATAAATTCGCAGTTCTTGGCGGTGTACCTACCAGCATGCTTAAGTATGGCAATAAGCAAGAATGTATCGATGAAGCGAAGCGGATTATTGATGCATGTGCTCCGGGCGGTGGATTCCTATTTACCACTGAAAGAGCGCTAATATCACCAGCAGATGTAAATGTCGAAAATTTGAAAGCCGTCAATGAGTTTGTCCACGCATATGGCGCATATAAGTAAAGGGGGACCTAATATGGAGAATGAAAAGACAGTAATGGATTTGTTGGATGAATTAAAAAACCAAACAGATTGGCAAACGGATGAAAAAACCAGGGAAGCTCTTGTTAACAAGTTAATCTTGTCGATGATTGAAGATTAAGGGCGGATTAATTGTAGCATTAGCTTAACTAATTAGTTGAAAGATAAGGATTTATCAATCCTTGTTTATGCGAATAATCAACTTGTAATACAGGAAGAGCAATTAATACAATATAGGTCGAGTTACGCCAGCCTTTCATATATGCTTGCAAATGAGGGGTACGATATTGATGTTAATTTTCCGGAAGAGGACAAACCTGAACATTAAAATTGTATAAAATTAGCACGAAATGGTTTAGGGATCTTGTTGAAAAGTTGGTCTTAATCAATAAAAGGAGATGTTTTACAATGGTAGATTTACAGGTATTGACCCAGGCCATGGGAAATCTTAATGAAGAACAGGTAGTGGGGATTTTAAATGAATTTGTGGCAAAAAATCCTAGTAAGAATGAAGCTGAAGAGGTCGTAAATGCTTGTCAACAGGGAATGGCAATAATTGGGGATCTTTTCGAAAAGGGTGATTATTTTGTTGGCGATCTGATTTTCGCTGGGGAATTGCTTACATCTGCAATGGAAACGCTTAAACCCTTTGTAGGCGAACAAAATACGAAAAAAGTTGGAAGAATCCTTCTTGCCACTGTTCGAGGTGACTTGCACGATATCGGAAAGAATATTTTCAAGAGTATGGCAGAGGCGGCCGGCTTTGAAGTGATTGACATTGGGATTGATGTACCTGCTGACACCGTTGTCGAAAAAATAAAAGAAACAAAGCCTCAAATAGTAGGTATGAGTGGCGTTTTAACTATTGCGTTGGACTCTATGAAAAGTACAGCGGAAGCTATTAAGGATGCCGGATTGCGTGAGCAAGTGAAACTGATTATTGGCGGAAACCCTGTCACTGCGGAAGCTTGCAAGAACATTGGTGCAGATGCATTTACCACGAACGCTGCTGAAGGTGTATCAATATGTGAAAAATGGCTTCAAAAGGCTTATTAAGCCAGTAGGCCCCTAGTAAGGCCTGCTGGATCTGGTCATCAGATATCCGATGGTGACTTCATTCTTAGAATAATAGTAATCAATAAAATATTTTGAAAGCAGTCTCGTTACTACTCAACTTTTGAAGGCCCGCTCAGATAAGGCAACCTCGCCGTTGGCGGCCGCCGGTTCCGGCGTTAAGGTGCACCCCGGTTCCCTGGAGGGGAGAATGTGAGTATGGAAAAAATAACAAACAATTATTACATTTTGCCGAATAATTTTTATCCGATGAAAAAGTTGCAGAATTATGGTCATCTGGGAACAATCCGTAATTATGGTAAGGGTGAATCTATCGTTTTGCCGGGGGAATTAATCCACAAAATCATCTATGTGATTTCCGGAAGATTAAGCATCAACTTTCTGAACGAAGATGGAAGGCATAAAGTGATGTTCTATGCTGACCCACTTACTTTTGCTGATAGGTTATTTCCTTTTGATGATTGTTTTGTCCATGTAGTTGCAGAAGAAAGCAGCACAGTATGGTTTTTTACGCAAGAACAGCTTTTTGAAATTTTTCAGCAGGACAAAGAAGTGCTTTTCGATTTTATTTCATGCTATTCATCTAAATGCGGTTATTTTATGCGGGAAGCCAAAGAGATGATCCTTTATAATCCTTCGGTTAGGGTATTACGTCTACTTTATGATCTTTGCCTTACACAGGGAAAGTTAGTAAACAATGTATATCAAATAGACATTAAGCTATCTCAGAAGGCAATTTCTGAAATAATAGGCGTTCACTTTGTAACAATAAGCAGAATATTCGGATTCCTTAAAAAGGAAAACATTTTATATAAAACCACGAATAAAATCGTAGTTATTGACTTGGAAAGACTTAAGGATTTAATTAATGAATGGATGAAAAAATAAAATCCCGTGGAACATAACGGCTATCTGCGTTGGAATACGGATGCAAAAATCTGCACCACTTTTAGGGCCAGCAATGAAGAAGGCGTGTACAATCTCATGCGGCGCACCGTCTAGGTGCGTCGTATTTTTAATGTCCTAAATTGTATTTTGATTCAGAAATAAAAGAAAAAATTAAAAATAAAATTTTATTAGCAATGATAACATCGTTTTTTTTATATCATGCTAAGATTGTTCCATAAAGCTTCATTTTGAAAACACTATAACACAGGTTGTACCGGATTTCAGGAGAAGTGTTTTGGAAACAGAGGAGGTGAAAAGAACATGGGAACATTTTTGGTATTTCTGGCAGGTATTTTATTTTTAGGCGGCATTATATTTATCAAACCGCGGGCTAAGCAGGATTTAAAATGGAAAACAATTCTCAATTGGGTTTTGTACGTTTTATGGTTTGTGATTACTGGCACCGGGATTTCTTTTATCTATATTAATTCAAGTGTAGGACATGTAAAAGCAACGAGTACTGCCATATTCCTTTTCTTAGGTTTATCGATCGTTCTGGCAATTGTGCTGGCAAGATTTTTAGGTTTCATTGGAAAAAAACGCAATCAGCAAAATACAAATTTAGAAACATAGAGGTGAAATGCAATGTTTAGATCTTCGGATCACGAAAATAGTCAAAAGGGGTTCCAGATGGACCGCCGCAAGTTTCTGAAAGCCGGGGTTGCTTCAGCTCTTACAGCGGGAATGGTCGGTGCGATGAACGTTTTGCCGGCTGAAGCCGCCGAAGCTGTGAAGAACACAGCAGTTCCCCAAACTGGAGCCAAATCCAAACTTCATCCTGTTGTGGATTATGGCGGCTCGAGTGTCAGTTTTGTTGAGCATAATGACCAGTGGCTGGGGACAACCAAAATTGTAGGAACGATTAAACCGTACCACGAAGCGGAACAGGGCTTTTATATGGCCAATCGTGGAAAATATTCTCCGGAGGCACAGCAAGGATTTTATCATTATAAGTTTGTCATGAAACATCCATTTGGTGCTGCCATTGCCCAGTTTGCAATGTCGCTTATGGCCCCTCAAATGGTGAGCGGACAGCCGTCTCCGCAGAAACTTCCGATTCCCGACCCGGAACAAATGTCACAGCATATTAAAGATGCTGCCTATTTTTTGCGCGCTGACGAAGTGGGAATCGGCAAAATGCCGGAGTATGCTTATTATACCCATAAGGCTCCCAGTCAGGACGATTTGATGAAAGACGACCTGTCAAAGTCAATTCCTGTGACGGAACGGCTTCCTTATGTTATTGTGGTTATGATTGACCAGCATTTAGAGACCATGCTGGCTTCTACGGGCTATGACGGCATCAGTGCTTCCCAGTCCATGCGTTCTTACCATTCGACCGGCGTAGTTGCGGTTATTCTGGCCAATTATATTCGTGGCCTGGGCTATAACGCCAGGGCTCATCACTTCACCAACTATGCTTCAGTCATGCCGCCTCTTATCATGGCTGCAGGGATGGGTGAACTATCCAGGACAGGTGACTGTACGGTTCATCCCCGGTTAGGATTCCGCCACAAAGTTGCGGCTGTGACCACAGACCTACCTTTAGTTCCGGATAAACCGATTGACTTTGGGTTACTTGATTTCTGTCGCGTCTGTGCTAAATGCGCAGATAATTGTCCGTCAGGCGCTATTACCCATGACCGGGATTTGGTTGAATACAACGGATATTTGCGTTGGAACAGTGACTTCAAAAAATGCACGGAATTCCGTGTAACGAATAAAGAGGGTTCTTCCTGCGGCAGCTGTATGAAGGTATGCCCCTGGAATTCCAAGGAAAAATCCTGGTTCCATACTGCAGGCACCTGGATTGGCAGCAAAGGAGAAGCTTCTGCTAGTCTCCTTAAGAAAATTGATGATATGTTCGGTTATGGTACCGAACAGATTGAAAGATATAAATGGTGGCTGGAGTGGCCGGAACGGTATGACATAACGGCACTCAAGCACTAAGACGTTAACGATCAATATTATAAGTAATTTTAAAAGCGGTGAGATTTTATACTCATCGCTTTTAAAATCTATTGCGGCTTACCCGGGGGTACGCCGCAATAGATTTTTATTATACCGTTAAAATGTACTTTCTAGAAAAATTTTATCTACAGTGTGAATGGCTTCTATCAAAACAGCGGTTAATATTCGTTAATCTGACGAAATATTAGCCGCTGTTAATACATACTAAATTAATATTTTTCACCAACCTGGTATGATTGACTCAAATAGCACCTTGGAAATCGGTAAGGTTACGATAGACTGAACCGCGTTTTCAAAAAGTATTTTGCGTAGGGGGAGGTGAGAAAATGGGAACATTCTTGGTATTTCTAGCCGGAATTCTGTTTTTAGCCGGAATCATTTTTATAAAGCCGCGAGCTAAGCAGGATTTGAGATGGAAAACTGTTCTTAACTGGGTATTATACGTCTTGTGGTATTCGATCACAGTAATAGGGGTTTCATTCATCTATATTAACTCTATCGTAGGACACGTGAAGGCAACAAGTACAGCTATCTTTATGTTTATCGGATTATCAATCGTTCTAGCCATCGTATTAGCCAGACTTTTAGGATTCTTAGGAAAAAAACGTGAAAATATCAATCCAGGCGCAAAGGCGTAAAGAGGTGAAAAAAGATGTTTAGATCTTCAGAAAAAGAAGGAAGTCAACAAAATCAGCGGTTTAAGATGGATCGCCGTAAATTTCTAAAAGCAGGGGCTGCTTCTGCTCTGGCAGCAGGGATTGTTGGCGCAATCGGAGTTTTGCCGGCAGAAGCAGCTGAAGCTATGGCAAGCCAGACAGGCCCCCAAAACGGAGCCAAATCCAAGCTACATCCCAATGTAGATTATGGTGGTGCCAGTGTCCGATTTGTCGAGCATAACGATCAATGGCTTGGAACTTCAAAGCTAGTTGGCACTGTTAAAAATAGCCATGAAGCAGACTCAGGATTCTTTTATGCAATGCGTGGTAAACTTACACCCGAAGCTCAAAAGGCATCGTACTACTATCAATTCGTTTTTAAGCACCCGTTTAACGCTGCCATTGCCGGATTCGCCGTGAACCTTGCTCCGGAACCGATGGTAAGCGGACAACCGGCCCCTGAAAAGCTACCGATTCCTGATCCAGAACAAATGTCCCAGCACATTAAGGATTGCGCTTATTTTTTGCGGGCGGATGAAGTCGGAATCGGCAAGATGCCCCCGTATGCTTATTATACCTATAAAACTCCTAGTCTGGAAGATTTGCTTAAGGATGATTTATCTAAGTCGACACCGGTTACGGAAAGACTTCCCTATGTTATTGTAGTCATGGTTGACCAGCATTTGGAAACAATGTTGGCTTCGACCGGATATGATGGTATCAGCGCTGCCCAGTCTATGCGTTCATATCATTCAACCGGTGTTATCTCCTGTATCCTAGCCAGTTATATCCGTAACCTGGGCTATAACGCCAGAGCACAACATTTCACCAATTATGAAGCGGTTATGGGTCCCTGTATTATAGCTGCGGGACTGGGTGAATTAACCAGAACGGGTGACTGCACTGCACATCCGCGTCTTGGATTCCGTCACAAAGTGGCGGCCGTAACCACTGATTTGCCTCTTGCTCCCGACAAACCGATTGATTTCGGCATGCTTGATTTTTGTCGGGTATGCGGCAAATGCGCAGATAACTGCCCTTCCGGCGCCATTACGAAGGATAAGGAACCAGTTGAATACAATGGCTACTTGCGTTGGAACAGTGATTCTAAAAAATGCACGATATTCCGGGCAACAAACAAAGAAGGCTCTTCCTGCGGCAGGTGTATGAAAGTGTGTCCTTGGGATTCCAAGGAACAATCCTGGTTCCACGAAGCAGGTACTTGGATCGGCAGTCATGGAGAAGCTTCTTCCAGTCTGTTGAAAAAAATTGATGATATGTTCGGCTATGGTACGGAGCAAATCGAAAAATATAAATGGTGGCTGGAATGGCCCGAAAGATATGATTTATCCAAGCTATAAGCAGTTCAGCTTTCTTACGAAATATATCTTTAAGCGGCGGAGTTTTTCTCTTGCCGCTTAAAGGCGTACAAAAAACGGATACTTACTCTTTTGATGACTTCCATCGGAAATATTGCAGAAATTAATTGTCATTTGAAAAAGATCCTCCATCTTTCTGCCAATGACTTTTTTGTTTTCTGCAAATAATCTACCCACCTGTTATAGTGCATATATTAGTGATTTAATGTTATCATAGGTCATGTAAAGATACTTTTAGCATTTGCAAATTTTTTTAAATAGTTATCCAAGTTGGTTCATAAGATAAATATTCTTGACGACGGTCTGACTCATCTGCTGTTAGAGGAGGGAAAATCCATGGATGATAGCACAAAAAGACAGATTCCAGGAACAATCATTCCTGAATCGTTTAATCGTGTTGAAAGATTGGAAAAATATGTACATCTGGGAAGTACGCGTCCATTTTGCAAAGGAAGCGTCGTACTTTCTCAGGGTAGTGAAACCAATAATGTAATGTATGTGCAGTCGGGATGTCTTGCCGTAAGCATGGGAGCAGATGATGGTCATAATAAATTTTTGTTCCAAATTGGCGAGCAATCCATTGGGATGACAACCTTTTTAAGTGAGAATCATGAACTACAGATCGTTGCGGTCAAGGACAGTGTTGTTTGTTTTTTTACCATTGAAGAGGTTTTGAAAATATGTCACGAAGATGAACAACTGATTGTCGATATCATTCAAAATCTTAGTTCAAAAGTATATTA
This sequence comes from Dehalobacter sp. MCB1, assembly GCF_003590275.1. Taxonomy (NCBI): domain Bacteria; kingdom Bacillati; phylum Bacillota; class Clostridia; order Eubacteriales; family Desulfitobacteriaceae; genus Dehalobacter; species Dehalobacter sp. MCB1. Next base: position 24,200 of record NZ_LXPC01000007.1, read on the forward strand.
CTTTATGACACAATCAAGAGATTTGAATTTTTCCCGTCCCGCGAGTAGGGTGTTTCGCTTCTTGTATAACCTATGTCTTCATGATGGAAAGCAAATTGAAGACTATTACATCATTCACTCAAATCTGACGCAAAAAGCGATTGGCGAAATCACCGGTACCCATTATGTTACGGTTAGCAAATTATTGACGATCCTTGAAAAGCAGAAAGTATTGAGAAAAACCAAGGATGCAATTTATGTTTATAACCTAGAAAAACTAAAAAATATGATTAATGAAGTTTTTGAATATTAAAAAATCAATTTTCAACCATATTCCATTCAAATAGGTAATTGACGATCTTCTCATGCAGCAGACTTTCTTTTAAGAGTTCGGGGGTAGGGAAAAGCTTGTCAAACATTTGTTGATCCCCCTGGATTCCTTCAAGAATCTGCTTCCTTCCTAACGCTGCTTCTTCATCGGAAATACAAATATTTTCAACACGTGCTAACTCCGTAAAAGCCAAACTGAGGAGAAGCTGTTGTTTAGCAAAAACAGCACAGTCCTCATAGAAATATTCATCAGCCTCACTTGAGCCAAAAGGTGTATTTGCGTTTTGGTTCTTTATGATCTCATAGTCTTTAAGCGCATTGTCAATTACTTGCTGTGTTGTCGCTTTCAGCATTTCCTCATCCAACTCATATGTTGAACTCCCGATAAATGTATCTAAGATGGTTTGTAAATTATTTTCTTTGATAGTTTGCTGGCTCTCTGCTATCAAGGACTTGCGAATGTTATCTTTCAGCGTTTTCAAGTCTGGAACCTCCGGGTCCATTTCATGGACAATTGCGTCTGTGACCTCCAATTGCTTTGATGGCCAGACTTCCAGTACAGTAGCTAAAAACTCAGCTTTCTTGCCTGCAACATGTTGAAGCGGACTATTGTGCGGAATATCAATCATCATTTGGAAACGATCCGCTTTCTTTTTCCCGATGACATTTTTGAATTGGCCAAACATCATAGGATCGCCAACTTTGTATTTTAAATAGGATGAACAAAGTTCCGAAACAGCCAAACCGTCGCAAGTTGCAAAAATGCTGACTGCAACCTCATCCCCTTCTTCGACAACAATATTGTTTTTTGACCATTCGTTGAGCATTTTTAAAACAGATTGAATTACCGCATTCTCTAACTCCGTTTCTGTAGGCGCGGGCTGAGGGGCGATTTTCATTCCTTTATACTGACCAAGTTGAAAATGATGCATTGAGTGTGCCTCCATTTAATATAAAAATAATATGAAAATTGCAGTCATAACACTTTCATGTTATCATAAATTAAGCATCTAGATTTTAGCATATGCCAACCTTGAAATCAAATGCAAAAAAACAATCGATTATTTAAAAACTTCAAGTATCTTTATGTTTTTGATCATCCGAATTTTTTAGGAGAAGGGGAAAATTAATGGATGATAGGATGATGGATGATAATATAAAGAGAAAAATTCCTGATATTTTAATTCCTGAAACATTCAATCGAATTGAACGTTTAGGAATGTATACGAATGTTGCAAATACCCGAACCTTTACCAAAGGAAGCATTGTACTCGGACAAGGTGCAGAATCTAATTCTATTGTATATGTACAATCAGGATGTTTATCCGTAGGTATCGGGATGGAAGATGGTCATAATAAATTCCTGTTTAATATCACTGAAGGTTGTATTGGAATGACAACATTTCTCGGTGAATATCATGAATTGCAAATTCATGCGATCAAAACCAGTACAGTTTGTTTTTTCCCCATTGCGCAAGTTCTGAAAATTTTTCATGACGACGAACAAGTAGTCCTTGATATCTTGCATAATATTCTCAGTAAAGTATATTATTTTATGGCACATGCCAGAGATTTAAACTATTCCCGTCCTTCCAGCAGAGTGTTCCGCTTGCTCTATAATCTTTGCATTCATGAAGGGAAGTTTGTAGGCGGTAGTTATGTGATAACTTCAAAGCTTACGCAGAAAGCAATAGCGGATATTACGGGCACACATTATGTGACGGTTTGCAAATTATTTAACATACTTGAAAAACAAGAAGTCCTCAAAAAAGTCAAAAATAAAATTTATGTTTATAATCTTGAAAAACTAAAAAGTTTAATCAATGAAGTTGTTGAGTACTAAGCTGTGGGTACAACATTTGTGGATTTTATAGACATGCCGGGCGAAACTTTCCGGCATGTCTTTTTTAGCCCAAGTTTTCATGGTACAGTTTAACCCGGGCTAAATAATTTGATAAGATAATATAGTAAAATATTTTCGGCCATTGTTTTCGGCTATTGTAATGTAAAAATTCTTTCGTAATCACTTTTACCGTAAATATCGCAATCGTTCCATTTCCAAAGAGCGTGAATAATCTTTTCTCTAAACAAGTAGTCTCCTAAAAATTCATCATTTGGAAAGAGCTGACTGAATTGCGTTTTGTCGGGGGATGTTTTTAAAAAGAAGGATTTTGCTTCCTGGATTTCCTCCGGACTGATGTCGATGTTTTCCAGCCGTGCAATTTCGGTCAGAATAAGTTCTTCGACAAGGGTTTTCTCAGCCAACGCCATGTTCTTCGCTTCAAACATTCTGTTATCTCCGGACATAAGCGCTTCAAGATTTTGAGGATTCCCTGACGAGAAAAGTTCCTTTTGCGATTGGGCATTAAGAATATCCAGAACTTCCTGGAATTCTTTTTGATCTAAAGTATATTCCGAACCCGAAGCAATGGCGTCAATCATGGATCGAATTCTTTCTTCTTTGATCTTTTGTAACCAGTTTTCCGAGATTATTTTGCGTAAATTGGCCTGCAGCTCATCTATTCCAGAAACCTCAGGATTAATTTGCCTGGCGATTTCATCCGAGAGTTCAACGGGTAGTCTGTGGTTAACTTCATGGATGGCAATCTGAAAGGTAACTGTTTTTCCACCCATCCGTTCAACGGTGAAACCTTCGGGGAAAGTAACAGACAGCACTAAATCATCTCCGGCTTTGTGATTGATAATCTGGCTGAAAGCCTCAAGAACAGAAGGGTCCCCCAAGGTAAACTTCAGATTCGAATTCGATAACTCCGGAACAAACATATTGTCGCATTCCGCACGAAGGCCGATAACAACTTCATCACCATACACGGCAGGCATATTATTTTTTGCCCATTGGTTTGCCAGCTTTTTTACAGCTTCCCTCGCCCCCAGGTTCAAATCATCTTCGGAAAACATAGATACTGGAGGAAGCTTTAATCCTTTGTATGATCCAAGTTTGATTTCATGCATGCCCAATCTACTTCCTTTATTATTTTTTGTTGTTATTTTATCATGGAATAGTCTATCATAAAATAGTCTATCACACTTTAATATACGCAAATAAAAAAATGTTTTTTATAATAGGAGGGGTTAAAAATGGCCTTTTGTGGGGATATTTAGGAGCAGATGAAAAATAAGGAGAGGGAAAAAGCAAAATACTGACACATTAATTCTTATTTAACAAAAAATAATTCTTATTTTACAAAAAATACGATAAAATATTGTCATGATATGCAATTATGATATACTTAATTAGCATGTTTTAAAGATTTATTTGTTTAACTAAGTTAAAATTTTAATGCATAATAAAACACAAGGAGAAAATCATATGGAATCTATCAAAATTTTTAGAGAGATTACGCTCAAGCAAATTGTAACGGAAGAATCCAAGGAGAGGACCCGTGAGCAATTGCGCGAACAAATGGTAGCTTTGAACGATGAAAAGACGGAGTTTGAAGAAAACAAAAACAAAATGCTTACAGAATTCTCGTTGAAAGGAGCTGAAGCTACCCAACTTAATCAAATCCGGCAGCAATTTGATACACAGGCTACAAAATTTCATGTCGGGATGGACGAAATTAGAATGAATATGGTTTCGATTGATGAACTAAAATCTGGTGAAGAAATCGTGATCGGTTCGGTGGAAGGACCTTATGAACTGAAGGTCGGAGATAAATTGGAAACGGCGACCAAAGCTGAAATTGTCTTTAAAGACGGAATTGTCGTGGAGATAAGGCAATGACCTCACAGGAAAAAACAACGGTTACATTGAATGAAGAAGCCCGGTATGCGCTGGCCAGGGGCGTTGACAAGGTAGCTGATTTGGTGAAAGTAACGCTTGGGCCTAAAGGGAGAAACATCGTCATTGAGCAGATGATGGGTTATCCTCTGGTTACAAAAGACGGCGTAACGGTTGCGAAACACATTAATTTGCCCGATCCTAGGGAAAATATAGGAGCCCGTTTGTGTAAGGAAGTTGCCAGGCAAACCAACGACATGGTCGGCGATGGCACTACGACGTCGATCGTCCTCGCACAAGCCATTGTGAAGGGTGGAATGCCTCTGGTCGAAGCGGGAGCAGACCCGATCCGTCTTAAAAAAGGGATGGAAAAGGCCGTACAGGCAGTCAGCCAAGAAATTGGAAGGCTAGGCATTCCGGCTACTCCGGAAACTGTTTCCCAGGTTGCGTCCATATCAGCTAAAAGCCGCTTGACTGGAGAACTTATTGCTCAGGCAGTAGAAAAAGTCGGACAGAATGGGATTGTAACCGTCCAGGAAACCATTGAACGGCGTACTTTCATTGAAACATCGGAAGGTATGGAATTGGAGAGTGGTTATCTCTCATCGTATTTCTTATCGGAAAACGATCGTATGATTCTAAACTTGGAAAAACCATATATTTTGATGACGGACCAGATGATTGACAATATCCAGCAAATTAAGCGCGTTCTTAATTGGTGTATCTGGGAGAAAAAGCCGCTGTTGATCGTAGCAAAGCAAGTAACAAAAGATGTGCTGGGAATGCTGATTACGCATAATACGGAGGCTAGGGAGGCCAAGGCAATCGCAGTTCAGGCTCCAGGTACCGGAGAGTACCGTCTTGGTATTTTGGAGGACTTGGCAGTCAAGACAGGCGGTTCTGTTTTGGTGGAAATGCTCGGGTTATCGTTAGAAAATATTGAGAAATCCATGCTTGGTAATGCAGAAAAAATTATTGTCACGCGTCAAAAAACGACTGTAATAGGTGGTGGTGGCAGCAGTGAAATGATTGAAGAGAAATCAAACCAGCTGAGAGCACTAATCAGACAAACATCAGAGTCTGGGGAGCGCCAGAAGCTGCAAGAACGGATCGCCAAGCTTTCTGGTGGAATAGCCGTTATCAGGGTCGGCGCTGATACGAAAATTGCGCTAAAAGAACTTAAAGACCGTGTTATCGATGCTGTACAGGCTTCGAAAGCGGCGGTGGAGAGTGGAGTCGTCCCTGGCGGAGGAACAACCTATGTAAGGGCAGCAAAAGTACTTGATGATTTAAAAGCGGATTCAGAGGATGAGCTATCCGGTATCCGTCTCATTCGACAAGCTCTAGCCGTACCGTTACGCCAGATTGTAAGTAATACCGGTGGTAACGGAGACAAAATTGTAGAGATGACCAGCAAGGCAGCACCTGGCATGGGATACGACGCAATGTCAGGAAAATTTGTAGACATGATGGCTGAAGGGATCGTAGATCCGGTTGCTGTGACAGTTACCGCGTTGAACAAGGCTATGGGTATTGCTTCGATCCTCCTTACAACAGAAGGGGTCATTGATAAACAATATCAGTTTACAATTGATCTAAGTACCATGATTTAGGTTAAAAAACAGATTACTTTTATATTTGTTTCAAGCCATAAAAAAGAGAGGCCAGTTTTATGAAAAAATTTATCTTAATCGCTAAAAAATTCATTCCATTATTTGCTATTGTAATTTTGGTTTTAACAATGGTATATGGGTACCACGCCAATAAAATGGATCAGAATGTCGTCCAAGGGTATTACCAGCAGTTGTTTCCGAAAGCAGACCATTTTGATTCGATAAGTGACCGGACAGCCAAGGCAATAGGCGCAGACGGAAACCTTATGGCTTATGTCGGAATCTGCAGTAATGTTGGCTATGGGGGGCCCGTGATGGTAGGGACTATCATCAATCCGACCGGGGGTATTCAGGATGTAGTGGTCCTGCAGCATAAGGAGACTCCTTCTTATCTCAACAAGATAGCCCAGGCCGGCTATTTCCGCCAGTACACCAAAAAAAATGCGGGTGATCCGCTGGTTTTGGACGCTGACATTGACAGAGTATCGGGGGCAACGCTTTCCACACGGGCTATCGCAAAATCTGTGAATGATGTTGCGCATACCGTGGCCGTCCAAGAATTGAATGTTACACCTAAAAAAGCAGAGATCTCCTGGAATATAGGAATAAAAGAAGTCGCAGTTGCTTTACTTTTTATACTTTCTGTTTTCATACCACGTTTCAAGCAATTGGCGAAGTACAGGTTGGTATTTCTGGGACTTAGTATCGTTATTTTAGGTTTTTGGTTAAATAGGTCATTATCGATGGGACACATCAGTGCGCTGCTTCTTGGATACTTCCCATCTCCGAGCGAAAATCTGATATGGTATCTTGTTTTGTTGGGAGCATTGGCACCTGCTTTAATAACCGGTAAAAACATCTACTGTGCGTATGTTTGTCCTTTCCACGGCTTGCAGGAAGCTACCCACATGATTAGTAAAGTCAATATACCGATCGGAAAATATGTGAAATGGTTCCACACAATAAAAGAAGTTATCTTATTTTTAGTTTTGTTCTTTGCCTTCCTCTTTGTAAACCCTTCATGTTCCAGTTTTGAACCCTTTGGAACGATATTTGGCTTAAACGGATCCAGTAATCAGTGGTATTTGCTTTTTGTCATATTGCTTACCAGCTTTTTCTACCGTCGATTCTGGTGTGTTGCATTTTGTCCGGTTGGGACATTTGTGGACAAGGTCGCACAACTGGGACGGAAAATTCGGGAGATCATTGGGTTGTCTTCCAAGAAAAAGGTTAGAAAGGTGGAGAATATGAATGTCTGAAAAAGCTGAAACCGTAGTGAAACCTGAAGATCAAGAAGTGGGGAAGAAAAAGACAGAAACTTCTACAATTTTGCTTTTTGCTTTGTATGGCCTTACCATCTTGCTGATTGTTTTGGTTTTGATAAGTAATTGGAATGCCTGATGATTTCTGAATAATGAGGGGTAATCAACATGGATACAACATTGTTGGCCGGGGAGAAGGCCAGACAATCACTCGCAGCAGGAATAGACCTTATCGCCTCTTGTGTTAAGGTTACACTGGGACCAAAAGGAAGAAATGTTGTTTTAGACCCGGAGGTTGGTCTTCCAAAAATTACAAACGACGGGGCTAGTATTGCCAGTATCATTTCCACAACTAACCGGTTCCAAAATTTAGGATGCCAAATTATCAAAGAAGTATCGGACAAGACCAACGACAGGGTGGGTGACGGGACAACGACATCGATTGTTCTGGCCCAGGCCATGATCCGGGAAGGAATGAAAAATATTGCGGCGGGAAGCAATCCCACTTCTCTTATCAGCGGGATAGAAAACGGAATTGAAAGCGCTATTGAGGCTATTCAAAAAAGCGCAGTCAAAATATCCAGTTTGGAGAAGGTTAAGCAGGTGGCTACTGTATCGTCAGGAGATCCGGAGATCGGGAGGCTTATTAGCGAAGCTGTAGAAAAAGTTGGTTTCCATGGGATGATCATGGTGGAAGAAGATCAAGCGCTGAAAACCCGGTTAGAGGTTACGGAAGGGATACGTTTTGACAAGGGATGTTTTACACCGAAAATCGTGAAGTCTTGGGAGAAGAAAGAAGAGGTTTTGGAAGATCCGTATATTCTTGTAACCGATACCAAGATTAGTTATATCTATGAGATTTTCTCCATCATGGAAGAGGTCGTAAAAAGCGGCAAGCCGCTTGTAATTATTACTGAAGATATTTCTGTTGATTTGCTTGCTCTTCTGCTTGCAAATAAGCAAAAAGGGACCATGAATGTCATTGCTATTCAGACCCCAGGTCATGGGGAGCGGCGTAAAGCTTACTTGCAGGATATAGCGGTTATTACGGGTGCCACGGTTATTTCAGAAGAGGCCGGAATCCCACTTGAAGAAGTGCAAGGATACCACTTAGGAAGAGCAAAGCGGATTCTGGTTGATACGAAGAATACGACCATTATTGGCGGACAAGGTAACAAAGAAGAAATCGAGGCGCGTTGCGCTGAAGTACGTGCGGAATATGAGCCTTTGCTTCCCGGCTGGAGAAAAGAGAAACTTCAGGAAAGGTTGGGGTGGCTGCAAGGGGGAATAGCCATCATTAAAGTCGGTGCTGCAACGAGACTGGAAATGAAGGAAAAAAAGGATCGGATTGATGATGCTGTCAATGCAGTAAGGGTAGCGATTGAAGAAGGGATTGTACCTGGCGGAGGTATCGCTTTGCTCGAAGCAACGGATGCATTGGCAGAGATCAAGCTGGATGATTCTGAAGCTATGGTCGGACTGCGGATTGTCCAAAAGGCTTTGGAGGCGCCTTTACGCCAGATTGTTGAGAATGCCGGCGAAAACGGGGATTCCGTCATTGAAAACGTCCAGGAACTTCCTGCCGGATTTGGTTATAATGCTGCCGAAGATAGCTACGTTGATATGATAGAAAACGGAATCATTGATCCTGTCCAGGTAACTTATACGGCATTGAAAAATGCTGCCTCTATTGCAACGTTAGTTATCGGCGCAGAAGGATTGATTATTAACAATGCTCCAAACTTCATGAATTTATAGGCTTTTAAGCTTAAAAATCATATGTAATGTATAAGTCCTTAAGTCGTTTAATATTAATTATCTTATTGAATTTTTCTCTGAAAGCAGCAATAAAGGCTGCTTTCTTTTTATAAGTTCTAAGATCGATAAACAATTAAATATAATTGAAAATAATTACCTGAAAATAATTATTATAAATGTGGAGAAAGGTTATTGACATTTGATATGAACATGATTAAATTGAATATAAACTATACACGTGTATACAATAAAGCATTGCTCTTTTGATGCGTTTTCCATCTTGAGAAAGGAATTGATTAAAATGTCCAAGATTATCATTGCCTGTCAAACGATAAAAGATGAAATACGTTTAGCTTTGCAAGAGACCGGGGTAGGCTATCCGGTGCTATATATTGAATCGGGCCTTCACAACTATCCGGACTTACTTCGGAAAAGGCTTCAAGAATCCATTAATCAACTGGAGAACGTCGATACCATTCTCTTTGCTTTTGGTTACTGCGGTAATAGCCTGGTTGGGCTTACATCACCCACGGCTGCTCTGATAATCCCGAAAGTGGATGATTGCATTTCTTTATTATTGGGCTCTCACGAGCTTAGAATGAGTCTTTCCAGGGAAATGGGAACTTATTTTTTGACCAAGGGATGGCTCGATAATGAAAAGAGCCTATTGTCGGAATATCAGCATTATGTCGAAAAATACGGATCAGCCAAAGCCGATAGGATCATTAAGACCATGCTGCACCATTATAGAAGATTGATGATCATTGATACGCAGACTTGCCAGCCCGAGGAAATCATGGCCCGGACAGAGAATTTTGCTAAATCCTTAGAATTGCAACATGAAACAATTACGGGCTCATCGCGTTTTTTGAAGAAACTGTTTCTTGGACCGTGGGACGAAGAGTTTATTACGGTGAAGCCAGGTGACACGGTAACACTTGAGCATACGCTTACCGAAGAAAAGAAGTTTTCGAATTTTTGATAATTGAAGATATTCCAATAGACAACAAGGGAGTGCAACAAAACTTAGGTTTTGCGGCGCTCCCTTGTTCGGTTATCGAATTCAAATTATTTCTGATCTTAGGTATAGCTAAAGTACAAAACTATAATAGGATTAAAATGAACTTGATAAAAGTAATTTATCAATTCAAACAAGTCAAGGGGAGGTGAAAAAATGAGTACATTCTTAATTTTTTTGGCGGGAATTCTTTTTTCAGCCGGTGTCCTTTTTATCAAACCTCGTGTGAAGCAGGATAAGACTTGGAAAACAGTAATTATTTGGACCTTATATGTTATTTTTTTTGTGATCGCTTGTATGGGAGTTTCCTTTGTTTACATCAATGCCAGTGTCGGACATGTCAAAGCAACAAGTACAGCTGTATTCCTGTTTGGAGGGATTTCGCTGATTCTAGCTGTCGTCTTAGCCCGTGTGTTAGGATTTATCGGTGCAAAGAAAAAGGTCGAGTCATTACAGGTCTAGAGGAGGAAAATTAATGTCCGTAGATAATAAAAAGGGCCAAAGCAAGAATTTTCAGCAAGTTGCTGCGACTTTCTGAAAACCGGGGTGGCCGCCGCGGCAGCAAAGGCGGGACAGCCTTTAAAATTTCTTAAAGCAATCGATAATAAGTTGTTTTTATAAGGGCATCCCAAAAGCATTAAGATAACTTTTGGGACACCTTTTTTATGTATTAAATGTAGATTTTTTGAAGATTGCATGGTACGATTATGTCAGAAAAGTTATCCTACGCTAATATTATTAATGCATACGTAACGATTATCTACGTCGTGCGCATAATTTTATTTGGGAGGGAAATGATCTATGACAGATATTAACAGAGATTATTGTATTGTCCCAGATAATTTTTACCCTGTTAAAAGTCTTCAAAAATATGTTCATATGGGAGTCGTACGCAAATATCGGAAAGGAGATACCATTAGTTTTCCTGGAGAAGTACTTGACAGGGTCATCTATGTGGTCTCAGGAAAAGTTAGCGTTTACTTTCTCGAAGATAACAAGCAAAAATTAATGTATTATGCATGCCGTTATTGTCCCATTGATGGGGCGTTTGGATTTAAAATTAGTCTCATGCATGTTGTTTCAGAAGAAAACAGTACGGTTTGTTTTTTCTCGAAAGAACAGCTTTTTGAAATTTTTAGACAGGATGATGAAGCTCATCAAGATTTTCTTTTGAATTTTGCTTGTAAATGCGGCTTTTTTATGTATGTCTCCAAAGAGATGGACCTTTATACTCCGACCGCCAGGGTTTTAAGAATGCTTTGTGAACTTTGCTTAACGAAAGGTAAGGTTGTTGATAATGTTTATGAGATAGATATTAAATTAACACAAAAGACGATTTCCGAAATAACAGGTGTTCATTTTGTTAGTGTCAGTAGAATTTTTGGATGGCTGAAAAAAGAAAAAATTGTGCATAAGACTCCAAATAAAATCATTATTTATGACTTGCCAAGGCTTAAAGATATGATAAATATAAATAATAAGCATTAAATGCAAATGCCGCCGAAAGGCGGCATTTGCATTTAATGCTTATTATTTAAAATAGATTTAAAACTTTAAAATTTAATAATTTAAAATCTTAAAATTAATAATCTATTATTATTTTAGGTATAGCTAAAGTCAAAAACTGAAAAAGGATTAAAATGAACTTGATAAAAGTTATATCATCATTCGAATAAATCAGGAGGAGGTGAAAAAATGAGTACGTTCTTAATTTTCTTGGCGGGAATTCTTTTTTTAGCCGGTGTCCTTTTTATCAAACCTCGCGCGAAGCAGGATAAGGCTTGGAAGACGGTAATTATTTGGACCTTATATGTTATTTTCTTTGCTATTGCTTGTATGGGAGTTTCCTTTGTTTACATCAACGCATCCGTAGGACATGTTAAAGCAACAAGTACTGCCATATTCCTGTTTGGAGGAATATCCGTCGTACTAGCAGTTGTTTTGGCACGCTTGTTAGGTTTCATCACTGTAGGAAAAACAAAAAAAATTAGTGCTAAACAAGCTTGAAAAGAGGTGGAAAAGAAGTGAGTAATGAACCAAAGATGAATCGAAGGAATTTTCTAAAAGCCGGTGCGACAGCGACAGCCTTGGGAGCCGTTGGTGTATTAAAAGTCCCCGGAAAGGTGGCAAGTGCGGCAAGCAGTGTGCAATATGCTCCTGCATCAAAAGGACAATGGTCCAAAATGCATCCTGTGCACGATATGGGCAGTGCTGTATTACACTATGTGGAAAATAATGATCAATGGTTAGGCACTTCTAAGATCGTTGGAAAGATCAAGAACTTCAATGAGTCTGATCATGGTTTTGCCCTGGCTTTAAGAGGTGAACTCGGAGATAAGGCATTTCGAGGATACATGACCCTTACTGCGAGATATCCTTTGTTTAAAGCAATAGCCGTTGCCGCTGGTTTTATTTCTTCGCCAGCAGCTGTGGAAGGAACGCCTGCTCCGGAGAAATTGGAGATACCTGATCCCGAGCAAATGTCCATGCATATTAAAGATCTTGGTTACTTTCTGCATGCAGCGGATGTATCTATTGGCAAAATGCCGGAATATGCCTACTATTCCCACCATACATTAAACTTATTTGATTTGGCGAAAAAACCTGTAGAGGAATGCATTGTACCTGTGACTGAACGGTTGCCTTATGTCATCACTGTTATGATTGACCAAAACTTAGAATCGTTGTTGGGTTCTACAGGTTATGACGGGATCAGCGGTTCGATGTCCTTTAATTCTTATCACTCTACAGCAGGTATGGCCATCATCATAGCGAATTACATCCGAAATCTTGGTTATCAAGCACGGGCCTCTCATGCTTTCAATAACATTATGGTATTTACCCCTGCTCTTATCGCAGGAGGGATGGGAGAAAATTCCCGCACAGGCGACACCTGTATCCATCCCAAGCTGGGATTCCGGTATAAAGCTGCTTGCGTTACTACGGATTTGCCGCTTGCTCCGGATAAGCCAATCGACTTTGGCTTGCGGGAATTCTGCAGAGTATGTAAAAAATGTGCAGTAGAATGTCCCAATCAAGCAATCACCTATGATGACGATCCTGTGGAATATAACGGATACTTGCGCTGGAACAGCAGTTATAAAAAGTGTGCTATATTCCGGACAACAAACGAAGAAGGTAATGTCTGCGGACGGTGCATGAAAGTCTGCCCATGGAATTCCAAAGAGGACTCGTGGTTCCATCAGGCGGGAACCTGGGTCGGAAGCATCAATGAATCATCAGCCAAATTGCTAAAATCCATTGATGATATGTTCGGATATGGGACAGAGCAGATCGAGAAATACAAATGGTGGCTGGAATGGCCGGAAATGTACAAAATTCCGGATAAATTGCAGGTAGTTAAGACTACATTGACAAGCTAATATTTTTCAAGTTGGATCATATTTCTCGAAATTCTGATTGGAATAAGTATAATTGGACGATTCTAAAAATTGAGCTGTCCCTATAAAAATTGTTGTCAAGGTCGGGTAGTATTCTTCGGACGGCGAAAATCTCCACCCTTCCTTGACAATCAATATATATGCACAATTAATTAATGAATTTATTATACGAGGAGAAAGAAGATATGGAAAGAAGAGATTTCTTTAAGCTCGCGGGGATAGCAGCGGTGGCGACAGGCGCGGCTTCTGCTGGGATTACCGGCTATCTGAACGGTGCTGATCCTTCTACCAACACTGGTTGGGAGAAGGAGAGCGTTGAACCAGGCGAACTTTTTGACCGCACCCCGTTTGAAACGGATCAACTCCCTTTCAATAAGGTAGGAACGCCAAAACGCGTAGAGATGTACGCAGATACGATGCTCCGCAGGTCAACCCTAAGCAAGGCTTTTGACGTACCGGAGGGAATGAAATTCGATGCTTATCTCAAGTCGGTGGTAGATGTAAACAATCTAGCGAATACGCCCTTAAGTATTCTAAAAGATAAGGATTTGGCTGCATTCTATCAGGGTGTCCTTGATCGGGACGGTTGGAACTATTTTGCGGAAGATCTAAGGCATATTCTGGAAGTCCTGCCTAGATCCGCCCGGATCAACGCTGAGACAGCCTTCGATATGTCCATAGCCAGCGCTTACTTTTTCTCACAGAGCGTTCATATGGGTTATCATGTTTCCAGGGTTTCTTCCAAGGATAGCGATTTTCAAGGCGTAGCCAAAAAAAGGTACGAGGTCAAAGATCCTAAAGAAATGAGCAGACTCATTAAAAAAATTGGAACCTTATTTGGCTCACCGATCGTGCGCATTGTCAAAATCAATCCTGAATGGAGCTATGAACGGGCCCCGGACAGTATCCGTGGTTATAAACGCGGAGAGCCCATCGATATCCCGGAGCATTGGCAATACGGGATTATTATGGGCCAACCTCTTTCGTGGGAGACGATTAAAGGATCTCCTATCTATTCCCATTCTTTAGAGGGTTATGGTAATTCAAGCATTTATGCTGCAAGAATGTCGGAGTTTGTGAAAAGGCTCGGTTATCCCGCCAGGGAAAACTCCCCTCACGCTCGGTATGAGTTCATTATGCCGCCGCATTTGGTGGCTGCCGGAGTAGGAGAGCAGGGACGAAATGGACTTGTCATAACACCGGAATTCGGGCCGGACTTCCGTCCAAATATGGTTGTAACTAACCTGCCTTTAGAGCCTGACAAACCGATCGACATCGGTGTGCGGAATTTCTGTATGAACTGTAAGATCTGTGCTGAGCAGTGCCCAAGCGGTTCTATTTCCCTCGACGGACCCAAGGAGATTGGTGGCCGTGGTTATGACGGATGGCAGATCAATGCAGCGCAATGCCATAATTTCTGGCTGGAAGTTCCCATCAATGGCTGCCGTGTCTGTCTTGCAGTATGTCCATTTGCTAAAAAATCCAACTGGCTGCATACTACTGCCAGAGATATTGCGATACGCGACCGCACCGGTTTAACAGCCAAGGGCCTTACCTGGATGGAGAGGGCTTTCTATGGGGAGAATACGCCAGAACATTATCATTATAAGGAAGGCTCACGTCAATATGGCCTCGTCGGTGAGAAACCGTGGTTCTTTGAATCTAAAGATTTCTTAAAAGAAAGTTAGAAAAGGAGGTAAGGAAATGTTTGGACTTATTATTAACAGTTTGGTTATAATTAGCCTTCTGATAGCAATCTACGCCTTGTTTAATTATCAAAAAGAAAAGGGCGAAAAATTGGCGTGGTGGAAATGGACGCTGTCAATTCTATGGCTGCTTACCGTACTGATTGTTTTTGCCTTTATCGGAACAGCGATCGGTGAGGGGTCGCCCCAGGTGGCCTTACGTGGCGGCATTACATTCCTGGTTTTGTTAGCGATCAGCGGTGTCGTATTTTTCCGGCTCTTTTTTGTGGGTATAAAAAGAAAACAAAGAATTAATGAACCAGTCGAACAGGACGTTAATTAGAAAGTCTGATAATTTTACGGACCCCCACGGAGGTATTTTGGGGAATGCAAAGAAAGTGGATCATTACAGGTGTGGCTATTATCTTTTTGATTGGGGGCTATATCTATGGAATCAGCCAACAAAAAATGGATGAGAAAGTGATAGCCGGCTTGTACAAACAATTAACTCCGGAAGCAGCAAGGTTTGAGCCGATGACCGACAGTTCGGCCCAGGCATTCGATGTAACCGGTAAGCTCATCGCTTATGTCGGTCTCAGTTCCCATAATGGCTATGGCGGTCCGATGTTGGTTGGCACCATCGTTGATCCTTCGGGTAAATTGAGGGAACCGGTGATTTTAAGGAACAATGAGACCCCCTCCTTCTTGATGCGTCTGGCTGCTGGCGGGTACTATAAACAATATAAGGATTTACCCGCCAACAGCATCCTGATGTTAAATCAGGACTTAGATGCCATTACCGGCGCGACTTTGGCCAGCCGTGCTGTGAGCGACAGCGTAAGAGAGAGTGCGCACAGTATAGCCCGCGTAGCGTTTCATCAGAATCCGGAACAGCCTGTAGCTCAGTGGCAATTTGGTATGAAAGAAATGATGGCTATCTTGCTGTTTGCTATGAGTTTTGTTATTTACAAAGTCAAAAAACTTCAGAAGTATCGTTTGATATTCTTAGGAGCCAGTACTATTATTCTCGGATTTTGGCTGAACAGATCGCTGTCTGTTGCCCAGTTCTCTTCGTTGTTTTTAGGATATTTGCCTTCACCCAAAACGAATTTGCTATTTTATATCGTTCTGGCAGGCGTTATCGCACCCATTCTTTTTTCCGGCAAAAATTTATATTGCCTCTATGTTTGTCCATTTTGCGGGCTACAAGAAGCGGCTCACAAAATAAGCGGTAAAAACATACCGCTCCGAAAAGCGCGAATATGGCTCGCCAGGTTACGCAATCTGTTATTATTTGCGGTCCTGATGGGAGCGGTGATAACCGCCAAGGTCAACGCAATAACTTATGAGCCGTTTGGGGTCGCCTTTGGACTGGATTTAAAAGCGCAAAATTATTTGTGGTATATTTTGTTTGCTGCGCTTATATCTGCTTTTTTGTTCCGAAAATTGTGGTGCGTGGGATTCTGTCCGGCCGGTGCTTTTTTGGATATACTCGAGGACCTGGTCAAAGCTATTCGAAAGAGATGCTCTAATTTTAAAGAAAAGGATATATTTGACAAGCAGGAGAAGTCTGCTCTGATAAAGTGAAGCTGCTTAATTCCTATAGTCTCACTACTTGGATATTAAGGCTTAAGGATACACCTCTTGAGGCGGTGGGTTAGATTCCATGATCCCCTGCTTGAAGGGGGTATTTTTTATATCTTCTTATTTTTCGGCATATTATTTGAAACCATCATTTTTTTAATCTAAGTATAGCAGGTAGTTAATCCAGGTTTGTTAACTGTCCTGCTTACCAAGACTATTCAACTTAATGTAGATTTTTTGAAGATGGCATGGTACGATTATCTAAGAAAAGTTATCCAGCGCTAACTTTGTTAATGCGTACGTAATGATTATCTCCGTATCATTTATTTTGGAGGGGGAAGTTATCGTATGAATGAGATTATCAAAGATTACTGCATAATCCCAGATAATTTTTATCCTGTCAAAGGTCTTCAAAAATATGTCCATATGGGCGTACTACGTAAATATCAAAAAGGAGAGTTTATTATCCCGGCTGGAGAAAAAATTGACAGAGTCATTTATGTGGTTTCAGGAAAGGTAAGTTTAAACTTTTTTGAAGATAAAAAACAAAAAATAATGTTTTATGCTTGCCGTCATGGTGTCGTTGATAATTTGTTTTCGTATCAAGTAATTCTTGGGAACATTGTCGCAGAAGAAAACAGTACGGTTTGTTTTTTCTCAAAAGAACAACTATATGAAATATTTAGAAAAGATGATGAAACACATGACGAATTTATTACAAATCTTACGTGCAAATGTAGTTTCTTTATGTATGTTGCCAAGGAGATGGACTTTTATAGTCCATCTGCCAGGGTTTTGAGACTAATCAATGAACTTTGCTTAAGCAAAGGAAAGTTAGTTAATGATGTCTATAAAATAGATATTAAGTTAACACAGAAGATGATTTCAGAAATAACAGGTGTTCATTCGGTGACAGTCTGTAAAATTCTTGGATGGCTGAAGAAAGAGAAAATTATGCGGAAGACTTCGGATAAAATCATTATCTATGACTTGCAAAGGCTTAAAGATGCCATTGACATGAATCTGAAATATTATATGTAATGCCCCAAAAGACTGCATAAAGGTGCTAACAAACCCCATGATCAAAATAATTCATGGGGTTTGCTTTTTTCTAAAAAGAAAAATCAACATCACAAATGCCAGGTTTATAAATAATTTTGGAATCTAATTATTTTAAAAATCTTAAAAACTGCTAATATCCAAAATTGAAAAAGAATTAAAATGAACTTGATAAAGTTATATCATCAATCGAATAAGTCAAGAGGGAGGTGAAAGAAATGAGTACATTCTTAATTTTTTTGGCGGGAATTCTTTTCTTAGCCGGTGGCCTTTTTATCAAACCTCGCGCGAAGCAGGATAAAACCTGGAAAACGGTAATTATTTGGATCTTATATATTATTTTCTTTGCTGTTGCTTGTATGGGGATTTCCTTTGTTTACATCAATGCCAGTGTCGGACATGTCAAAGCTACAAGTACAGCGATATTCCTGTTTGGGGGGATTTCGCTGATTCTGGCTGTCGTCTTAGCCCGTGTATTAGGATTTATCGGTGCAAAGAAAAAGGTCAATAATTCATTACAGGCTTAAAGGAGGAAAATGAATGTCCATAAATTCAGGTAATAAAGAAAAAGGACTCCGTCAGGAGGCTTCAGTGAGCCGCCGCGGTTTTCTGAAAACCGGGGTAGCCGCAGCTGCGCTGGGCGTGATGGGTGCGATTGCAGCGCCATCCAAGATGGCCAACGCAGCATCAGCAAGTTTAAGCTATCAACCCGCCAAAGGACAATGGTCGAAATTGCGTCCTGTTAACAACTATGGCGGTGCTTCTGTACGTTATGCTGAAATTAACGATCAATGGTTAGGTACATCCAAACTTGTTGGGCCAGTAATTCAAACAAACGAGAAAGACGCTGGATTTGCTTTAGCTTTCAGAGGATTATTAGGCGATAAAGCAAAGTACGGATTAATTTCACAAGGCAAAAGATATCCTATGGCGGCTTCTTTTCAAGTACCGATGTCACCACTTGCTTCAGCGGCAATGGTCAGTGGCAAGCCAAATCCAAACAAATTCGAGATTCCGGACCCGGAACAGATGTCCCAACATATTAAAGATTTCGGGTATTATCTTCGATGCGACGAGGTGGGTATCGGCGTTATGCCTCATTACGCTTATTATAAAGGTACCCAAGCCCCACCTTTAGGTGCTTATGTTACCGGCGCTGTCCCATCTCAGGCGCCAATGACTGATGTTCCTATCAAAGATAAATTACCTTACGTTATTTGTTTGGCAGTAGAGCAGCATTTGGAAACGAGTATGGCATCTACAGGGTATGACGGTATTGCAGTTGTCCAATCCATGCGGTCCTACCATGCTGCTGCCAATGCGGCGGTCATCATGGCAAATTATATTCGTAGCCTGGGTTATAATGCCAGGGCACAGCATTATGTAAATTACGAGGTTGTTATAACGCCTTGTCTAATCGCTGCCGGAATGGGCGAACTTACCCGAACAGGTGACTCTGCGGCCCATCCCCGTATTGGTTTCCGCCATAAATCTTCGGCAGTTACGACAGATTTGCCTTTGGTAGCAGATAAACCAATTGATTTTGGCATGCTGGATTTCTGCAGAGTATGTAAAAAGTGTGCGGATAACTGTCCTGCCCAAGCGATTACCTTTGATGATGATCCTATACCGCATAATGGTTACCTCCGTTGGAATAGCGATTCTAAGAAGTGTGCGGTATTCCGCTGTGCTAACGATGAGGGTGTTAACTGCGGAAGATGTATCAAAGTATGTCCCTGGAATTCCAAGGAAGACTCCTGGTTCCATGAGGCCGGACTGTGGATTGGCAGTAAAGGCGAGACAGCTTCAACATTTCTTAAAACAATTGACGATATGTTTGGCTACGGAACCGAAGATCTTACCCAATATCAATGGTGGCTGGAGTGGCCGGAAAATTATAAATTTCAGATACCAGTTAAGTGATATTGCTTAATTTGTGATTTATTTTAAGAGGGTGTCCTGAAAGTACTAAAAACTTTTAGGGCATCTTTTTTATGCAGTGGACCTTCAGAAAATCCTCTGGAATTGCATCGCGTTTCTTACCAGAATTCTTATTATTGGGATAAAATACCACGTATTTTTCAATTGCCTATTTTATAAGAGAGATAAAACCACTTAGATTATAGTCCTAAATTAAATTTGAATATTTTAGTGTTTGTTAATATTCGTAAGAATTATTTTGTCAATAACCTCTTCCAATTTGCTTGAATTATATAAGCAGAAAAGCAAATAATATAGTGTACAAAATTTTCTTATGAATATTATTAACCTACGTTAATAATATAGTTTTGTTTTTTAGTATATGCTATTATTAATTTAGCGTATGTAAACAATTATCCTATAGACGACATAAATTTTTTGCCATATTTATATTTTAAAGGGGTGAATAATTATGAAGGAAACTCTGAAAGAGCAACTTATCCCAGATTCTTTTCATCCTATAGAAAGATTGCAGAATTTTGTCCATATGGGGGTAGTCCGTAATTATCAAAAAGGAGAAACCGTTGTATTGCCTGGAGAAACGATAAATAGAATAATATATGTGATTTCCGACAAACTTACTGTAAATTTTCTTAATGATGACGGAAGGCAAAAATTAATGTACAAAGCCGGGAAATATTCTATCGTTGATCGGCTATTTCCGTCAGAAAATTGCTTTGTTCATGTTATTTCAGAAGAAAAAAGTAAAATTTGTTTTTTTACCAAAGAGCAGCTTTTTATGATCCTTAAACAGGATGATGAAATGCTTAATGAATTTATTGTGAACTATTCATCAAAATGTTTTCATTTTATGAATGGATCAAAGGAGATGGCCCTTTACAATCCATCCGTTCGCGTTTTGCGATTGCTTCATGAATTATGCCTTACTGAAGGTAAAGAAGTTGATGATAACGTCTATGAAATAGATGTCAAATTATCTCAAAGGGCTATTTCAGAAATAACGGGTGTTCATTTTGTTACGATTTGCAGAGTATTTAGTTGGCTGAAAAAAGAAAATATTTTGCAAAAGACAACAAGTAAAATTATTATTAATGATTTGGAGAGGCTTAAAGAAATAATCAATGAGAACAGTAAAAACTAAACACCGGCAGCGGTGTTTTTTTCAATATTAAAACGTAGAACTTAGTATAGATTAATTTTTTTATGACTTTAGCTAGATCTTAGCCTATGCTAAAAAAGGTTATTAAAGAAATTATTAGAATTTGCTTTGGGAACTCTTTTGCGGGGAGGGGACAAAAATGGAAAGGGTAATAAGCAATCACTATAGTATTCTGCCAGGTAATTTTTATCCGATTTTGAAACTATGTAATTATACGCATTTGGGGGTCATACGTAATTATCGCAAAGGAGATACGATTGTTTTGCCTGGAGAGATCATTAATAAAGTTGTCTTTGTGCTTTCGGGAAAATTGGGTATTAGCTTTATGAATGATGATGGAAGGCAAAAGTTTATGTTTTACGCTGACCCTTTTACTTTTGCGGACCGATTATTTGCCATTGAGGAATGTTTTGTTCATGTTGTTTCAGAGGAAAGGAGTACGGTTTGCTTCTTCGATAAAGAACAACTTCTTAGTATATTTCAACAGGATGAAGAAGTTCTTATTGAATTTATTACATGTTATGCATCCAAATGCACTTATTTTATGCGTGAATCTAAAGAAATGGCAATTTATAAACCATCAGTCCGGGTCTTAAGGTTGCTTTATGAACTCTGCCGTCAGAAGGGAAAAGAAGTTGACCAGGTTGACCATGTTTATGAGATTGATGAAAGAGTATCGCAGAAGGCAATATCTGAAATAACCGGTGTTCATTTTGTGACTATCTGTAAATTATTTCGCTATCTGAAAAAAGAGAATATTCTGAAGAAGAATTCAGGCAAGATCATCATTTATGATTTGCCACGGTTACAAAATTTGATTGAAGAGTGGATGAAAACCTAAACACAGCCGAAAGACGCTTTTTAGACTGTCGACAAAGTCATTGTCGGCATTCTTTTTATTTATACCATTATAAAAAAATAAACTGTAAAGAAAAATTCTTATACTAGACTAAGTCTGGTTTTGTTAAATCTAATACAATGTTAATTAATTAAGATATTATTAACGAGAAGGTAAAAGGAGGTGTAAAACAATGAGTACTTTTTTGATTTTCTTAGCGGGTGTCCTTTTTTTAGCCGGTATCCTTTTTATCAAGCCGCGCGCTGCTAAAAATAAAATTTGGCAGACAGTGCTGGTATGGGCCCTATTTGTCGTTTGGTATTTCATCACATGGATTGGAATTTCGTTTGTTTACATTAATGCCAGCGTAGGGCACGTTAAAGCGACAAGCACCGCAATCTTCTTATTTGGAGGAATTTCCGTGGTGCTGGCTATCATCTTAGCGCGTATCTTGGGATTCATCACGATGAAGAAAAAAGTAGACCATACGACACAAGCTTAAAGGAGGAGAACTGATGTCAGAGATTCCGGAAAAAAATAATAAAAAACCCAATCAGCAAACACGCTTAAGCCGACGGGGTTTTTTAAAGGCAAGTGCAGGGGCCGCTGCAACGGCCCTTGGCGTGGTGGGAGCAATTACAAGCTCGCCCGGAGTGGCAAACGCTGTAATTGATCTCGGGTATAGAAACTCATTATATAAACAAATGGATTATACACCAATAAAGGGCCAATGGTCAAAATTAAAGCCGAAAATGGATTACGGCGGTGCCTCAGTTCGTTTTGTAGAACATAATGATCAATGGCTTGGAACATCTCAGATTATTGGAAAAGTAGAAAGAACGAATGAATCTGACGGTGGATTTCCATATGCAATTCGAGGATTGCTGGGAACGAAGTCCCAATATGGATTTGTTTCGCAGGCGATAAGATATCCTCTCGGGGATGCCTTGATGCTTCCAACGCAGGAAATAAGCAAACCAAATATTGTAGGTGGTACTCCGAAACCGGAAAAACTTCCGATTCCTGATCCGGAACAAATGTCTATGCATATCAAAGATCTTGCATATTATTTGAGAGCAGATGAAGTAGGGATCGGGAAAATGCCATCCTATGGCTACTACAAAGCTGTTATGGATCCGCCTGAAGGAGCCTATGCTGCCGGCATTGTTACCCTTGAAACCCCTTATGTAGATGTACCTGTTACGGAGTCAATGCCTTACGTTATTTGTGTTGCTGTAGAACAGCATTGGGAGACTTATGCGGCTTCAACGGGGTATGACGGAATTTCCCTTGAGCAGTCATTCCGCAGTTATCACGCTACAGCCAATATTTCTGTCGTCATGGCACAATACATTCGTAACTTAGGCTATCATGCCAGGGCTCATCATTTTGGAAATTATGAAGCAGTTATGGGGCCTTTATTAATTGCGGCGGGTATGGGAGAGCTTACCCGTACAGGGGACTGTGTAGCGCATCCAAGAATGGGTTTCAGAAATAAAGTAGCGGCAGTTACGACAGATCTACCTTTGTTACCAGATAAACCCATTGACTTTGGCATGTTGGATTTCTGCAGGGTATGTAAAAAATGTGCCGAAACCTGCCCAAACCAAGCGATAACCTATGATGTGGATCCTGTTGAATTTAACGGCTATATGCGCTGGAATACCGATGCATATAAATGTGCAGCATTTAGAACCGGTAATGAGGAAGGCGTTAACTGCGGCAGATGTGTAAAAACCTGTCCGTGGAATTCTAAGGAAAAATCCTGGTTCCATGATCTCGGAATATGGATCGGCAGCAAGGGAGAGACAGCTTCATCATTGCTTAAAAATATTGATGACATGTTTGGTTATGGAACGGAAGAAATCACCCGATATAAGTGGTGGCTGGAATGGCCGGAAATGTATAAGATCAGAATACCGGCAGATAAACAATAGATACTATTTTCTAAACAAGAAGCTGTTGCCAACAATTTTATGGTTTGTTGGCAGCAGCTTCTTATATTTCAAGGCCTAGTAAAATACTCAATCTGTTTCGGCATACAATCTGTCAAAATAAGATATGACCATTTTGTTAACAATGATAAAAAATATTTAGTAGCAACGAAGAAAATATTAACAGCCGATAATGCCCAACATTTAATAATGAGTACAATGAAGCGTGTAAGAGATACAATTCGCAAGATTAAAGGAGGTGAAAAAATGAGCACTTTGTTAATTTTCCTGGCTGGTATTCTTTTTTTAGCGGGGATTCTTTTTGTTAAGCCCAGAGCTAAGCAAAATAAAACATGGCAAACCGTGGCTGTTTGGGTGACCTTTATTATTTGGTTTTTTATAACATGCATAGGGGTATCATTTGTTTACATTAACGCCAGCGTAGGACACGTCAAGGCCACAAGCACAGCTATCTTTCTATTTGGTGGGATCTCGGTAGTACTGGCCATCGTATTAGCCCGTGTTCTAGGATTTATTGGTATGAAAAAGAAGGTCAACGAGTCTATAAAGGCTTGAGGGGAGGAAAATTGATGTCGGATTCCGAAAGCAAAAAGCTGCCTGGGCAGGTAAACCGCCGCGGCTTTTTGAAAACCGGTGTGGCTGCCGCAGCCATGGGCGTAATGGGAGCGATTGCAGCTCCATCGAAGATAGCAAATGCGACTGTAAGTACCCTAAACTATACGCCAGCAAAGGGAAAATGGTCAAAACTTCGTCCTGTAAATAATTATGGCGGTGCTTCAGTAAGTTTTGTCGAGCATAACGACCAGTGGTTGGGAACAAGTAAGATTGTGGGAACTATTCAAAGGTCAAGTGAATATGACTCGGGTTTCACTTTGGCTCTCAGAGGATTATTAGGTGAGAAGGCAAGATGGGGATTTTTAACCCAAACCAAGAGATATCCCTTAACAGATGGCATAGGCTGGGCCATAGGGCCAATCAGCCTGGATGAGATTTGTATTGGGGTCCCGAATGCCGAGAAACTTCCGATTCCCGATCCGGAGCAAATGTCCCAACATATCAAAGACGTTGCGTATTATCTCAGGGCAGATGAAGTTGGTATCGGCAATATGCCGTCGTATGCTTATTACGGCTTTAAGCAGGTTCCGCCGCAGGGACTCTTTCCTGCAGGCATCGTTCCGCCGGATACGCCGATCCATCAGATCCCGAACACAGAGCCGGATTTGCCTTATGTTATTACGTTTGCAGTGGAACAACATTTGGAAACCTATCTGGCATCGACCGGTTATGATGGGATTTCCGTATCCCAGTCATTCCGGTGTTATCACGCCGTAGCGAATATTGCGGTTATTATGGCCCGATATATTCGGACTTTAGGTTACAATGCCAGGGCGCATCACTTTGGCAACTATGATCTCGCCGTTCCGCCGGCTCTTATCGCTTCCGGAATGGGTGAGCTCAGCCGTACGGGAGACTGCGTTGCTCATCCCAGAATGGGATTCCGTAACAAATGCGGTGCAGTCACCACAGATCTTCCGCTCTTGCCCGATAAACCTATTGATTTCGGACTATTGGATTTCTGCCGGGTTTGCAAAAAATGTGCAGAAACCTGTCCAAGCCAAGCTATCAGTTACGATAAAGATCCTGTGGAACAAAACGGTTACATGCGTTGGAACAGCGATATGAAGAAATGCGCTCAATTCCGGGCCGGCAATGACGAAGGTGTCAACTGCGGCAGATGTGTAAAAGTCTGTCCGTGGAATTCTAAAGAAGACTCTTGGTTCCATGAAGCAGGCTTGTGGATTGGCAGCAAGGGTGAGGCCGCTTCGTCACTGTTAAAAAGCATTGATGATATGTTCGGTTACGGTACTGAAGAGATTACCCAGTATAAATGGTGGCTGGAATGGCCTGAACTTTATAAAATCAATATTCCCAGTTAATTGAATTAACTTAATTTCTAAGTATTACTAAGAGGCACGT
>NZ_LXPC01000008.1:0-214961 GCF_003590275.1 Dehalobacter sp. MCB1
AGAAGGAATCGGTAAGCCGATTTCAACAAGATCGAACCTCGGACTTCGAACTTCGAACCTCGAAAAGATCTGGTGACTATACCGGAGGGGTACCACCCGTTCCCATCCCGAACACGGAAGTTAAGACCTCCTGGGGCGACGATACTGTAAGGAAAAATAGCACGTTGCCAGGTAATGTAAAAAGACTACATCATTTGATGTAGTCTTTTTACATTACGTTTTACATTCTCTTTACATTAATTCAAAATATTACTTCAAAAAAAGTAATATTTACATTATAATGTAATTGATAGAAAAAAATACTATTGTCTGCTCATTGAATTGCTGCAAAATAACAATATACGCAGCTAGATTTTCCAGTTTTGGTGACAAAGATTTTTGCTAAGAGGAGCGCGGATTAATGAGAGAATCAAAAAACCATCGATTTAGTATTAGAAAGAAGATTTCCTTATTTGTTATTATTTTGGCAATTGTTACTTATTCTACAAGTGCATTCTTTATCTATTTTGTTCGGCCCAATTTTGTTCCGAATATCAATGAGGTTATATTTACGATTGCTACTTTAGTACTAGGGGTTTTCTGGTCGGGTTTACTTTCCTTTTTTATGGCAAGTTTTATCATTAAACCTTTGCAGAAGTTAGAAAAAGCTGCAAATCAGGCATCTGAAGGGGATATCGGTTGTGATGTTGAATTATCAAACACTGATGATGAGATTCGTTCGTTAGGAATAGCTTTTAACAATATGCTTTATAATCTTAGGGAAATTGTCCAGAGTATTGAAACGAATTGTGCGAAGACTAATGAGAATATGTTTGAAATTTCAAAAGTGTCATCAGCTGCTTCTCACCAAGCCGATGCTATTGTACATACCATCACAGAAATATCTGCAGGTGCAGAAACTTCCTCGATTGCGATTCAATCAACAGCAGAATCCGTTGAAAAAGTCGCCCATATTGCCAAAGAAGTACAAAACTATGCCAAGTCTTCTGAAAAAATCTCTGCAGAAATGCTAATGGAACTAACCGAAAGTAAAGAAGTAATTCATTCTTTAATAGATGGAATCAATAATCTAGCCAAAGGGAACCAGCAATCGCTTGAAATTGTTAAAAGTCTCGAAGAGAATGCCAAGAAAGTCGGTCAGATCATCCAGTTAGTAGGTGATATTGGGGAACAAACAAACTTACTTGCATTGAATGCTTCCATTGAAGCTGCTCGAGCAGGACAACATGGCAAGGGATTTGCAGTTGTGGCCGAAGAAGTACGAAAACTAGCTGATGAAAGCGCAAATGCTATGCAAGGGATTTCAAGTCTTATTACGAACATTCAGTCTGAAGTGATAAATGTTGTGAATCAGATTACGATACAAGTTCAGAATGCAGATATGGAAGCACAGAAAGGATTCAGGACGAATGAAGTAATAGAAAAAATGACTAAAACAATTCTTGAAGTAGCACGTAGCGTTGAACAAATATCAAAACTTGTCGATCGTCAAATGGAGGGTATTGATAAAAGCGCACATCAGTCCCGCGAAGTAGCCGAGATTGCAGAAAAAACTTCAGAAAGTGCAATGGAGCTTGCTATTGCTACAAAGCAACAAGCGGAAATTGTCGATCAGGTTGAAACCCTTGTAGATAATTTAAGAATACAGTCAGAAATTCTGACAACTGCAATTACCCGCTTTCGTAGATAATTGGTAGGCGTTACTCTATTTATAGAGAAATACTCTGTTCCAAATAATCATAGGGAAGTACATATACTCTTATGATTTTATAACGGCATCGTGAGCTTGTTGCTTGAAGAAAATATCAAAAATATATTTCCAGCTTGTCGCCTTCCATGCTTCCAGTGAAATCTGCCCAGTTACGCGGGAACTCTATCACAAAAAGGGCATCCTTGATGCATGGTGAGACCTTTCTCGGATAGAGATCATCAATGATTTTGACAATTTGCAGATCCTTGCTGATAAACCAGACAGAAAGGGGATAGGTCATCCCGATCATATGGACCTGGTTGCAAGGCTTAATTAGCATACCACGAAAATCATCCAAAAACTTGGTTCCGAGCAGACCTCTCAATCTGGTGAGAAAGGTGTCAGCCAGCAAAACGGTACCAAGATAATTTTGTGTTCTTAGGTTTTTAACGGTTAGCTCTTTCATAAGATGTTTTCCTCGTAAATCAATTACCCAAAATATCCATGATATTAATGATTGCCGGACCAAGTATCACGATGAAAAGGCTTGGAAAAACAAAGAAAACAAGTGGAACCATCATCTTAACGGGGGCTTTTTGCGCAGCTTCTTGTATGCGTTGTTTTCTTCTCAAACGGATTTGCGCCGACTGGTTTCTAAGGACATTTCCCATAGAGATACCGAGCTGGTCAGCTTGAACCAATGAGGCAATGACGTTGCTTAAATCCTCTACGTCATTTTTTTTGGCCATATCTCTCAAAGCTTCCCGGCGCGGTTTGCCGATTTTGATTTCCTGGAGAACCAAGTTGAACTCTTCAGCAAGAATGCCTTTTTGTTTTTCTACGACTTTCATCATGGCTGCATCAAAGCCAAGTCCGGCTTCAACACTGACCATAACGAGATCGAGGATGTCAGGAAGCGTACGAAGAATCTCACCCTTACGTTGTTTGATCTTTGATTTAAGCCAGAAATTGGGAGCGATATTTCCAATAACAAAACAAAATAATGGGAATTCAATTTTTGTAAGGATTGGAAAGCTTAACATAAAGCTTAAGGCAGCAGCTGCTATTGCAAAGCATAGGCCAAGGATCAACCTAAGCGCTTTCCATTCAGCTGATGACCAGCCCTTTAGTCCGGCAGCAATTAATTCCGTGTCTTTCTGGTCTGTTTCTTTGCTGTTTTTTGAGAAGGCAATGATCAATCTGCGAAAAAAACTGTTCTCAGATTTTTCTTGCTTGTTTTTATCTTTTGTGTTTTTGTCTTTTTTGGATTTTTCTTTTTGATTTTCTTCATTTTCTGCTGGCACTGAAGATCTTCCAAGGGAACGCATAATCCTGCTCTGGGAAAGAGAAGGCTGTTTCCTGGACAGAATCGCCAGGACTAAGAAGAAAATAAGGCAAAAACCGCTGAAAATCAAGATTGACTCCATGATAATCTCCCCTAGAATTTAATATTAACAATCTTTCTGATGGCGATAAAACCGATGATTTCCAGAACAGCTCCACAGCATAATAACACAATTCCGAGTGGATCCTGGAACAGCGGCATCATAAATGATGGCTGCATCATCGTGATAACCAGGCCAATTAAGATAGGCAAAGCACCAATAATATATCCGGATAATCTACCTTGAGCAGTAAGTGTTTTAATCTCGCCTTGAATCTGTAAACGTTCCTGAATTGTATCGTGAATATTAATTAAAATTTCGGCTAGATTACCACCAATTTGCCGTTGAATCAGGATGGCGGTTACCATTAATTCCAGGTCTTTACTTTCAACCCGCTGCGAGAGATTTAGCAAAGCATTTTCGGTAGATTCCCCATAGGCCATTTCTTTCAGAGTCATTTTGATTTCGGAGGAGAGCGGGTCTGGCATTTCTTGGGCGGCCATTTCCATGGCCTGAAATAAACTAAAACCGGCTTTTAAGGAATTGGCAAGGGTTAGAAGTATATCCGGCAGCTGGTTATTGAATTTCTTAATTTTTTTATTTTTAGCACTGCTAATATACAGCCTGGGAAAGATCAAACTTAACAGTGGCAGAATAATAAAAACAGCACTCAAAGGCAGAAGAATTAGGGCGATAAGGAAAGCAAGAATGAACAAGAAGATTTGCATCACGATGAATTCCCTGCCAGTTAACCCAATATCACCGCTGTAAAGATCTTTATCAAGTTGTTTGCCCCATTTCCGAGGTGTATATTTGGATAGGGAAGTCAGATACTCTTTCCAAGAAGCAGCCTTTTTGGCTTTAACTGGGGTATCTTCTTTTTCTGCCACTAGTCGCTTAACTTTATCTTCGACGCTTTCATTTTTTGGTTTCAGGGCCATGATCACCGAGTATATCAGGATAAATCCCATAATCGAGGCCACGACGATGACCTTTGTCATATAAATACCTCCGACGGCCATGGATGGCTAATCAACTAACAAAAATATTGTCCGGCAGGATTTGGCCTGTGGCAGCCAGCGTATCCATAAAGCGGGGGCGGACACCAGTAGCCTTAAAGCCTCCGAGAACGTGGACGTTGGAATCAACACCTTTTTGCTCGAATTTGTAGATATCTTGGGTGACAATGGTGTCTCCTTCCATACCAAGAACCTCAGTGATATGGGTAATTTTCCGGGTACCATCCCTGAGCCGGCTTTGCTGAACAACTAAGTCAATCGCACTGGAAATCTGCTCACGGATGGCCCGGATCGGCAAATCCATGCCTGCCATTAAAACCATGGTTTCGAGACGGGAGAGCATGTCCCTCGGGGTGTTAGCATGACCTGTGGTCAGGGAACCATCGTGTCCGGTATTCATGGCCTGCAGCATATCCAAGGCTTCTCCGCCGCGGACTTCACCGACGATGATTCGGTCAGGCCTCATACGCAGCGTGTTTCTAACCAAGTCACGAATGGTGATGGCACCTTTTCCCTCTATATTTGGAGGCCGGGTTTCAAGCGTTACCAAGTGGCTTTGATCAAGCTGCAGTTCAGCGGCATCTTCGATGGTAATAATCCTTTCATGATCTGGAATAAAGGAAGATAGAACGTTTAATGTCGTGGTTTTACCGGAGCCGGTACCACCAGAGACAACAATATTCAGTCTGGCTTTAACACAGGCTTCGAGGACAAGCGCCATATCACGGGTTAGCGTGCCAAAATTAATCAGGTCTTCGACACGGTAGGGGTCACGTGAAAATTTCCGAATTGTAATGGTAGGACCTTTAAGCGCCAGAGGCGGAATAATAGCGTTTACCCTAGAACCGTCCGGCAGGCGGGCGTCTACCATTGGCTGACTTTCATCAATTCTTCGGCCAATCGGCGCGACGATTTTTTCAATAATATGCTGAACATGCTGGTCATCATTAAAAGTTACATTGGATAGTTCGACAATGCCATGACGCTCTACGTAGACCTGACTCGGCCCGTTGACCATAATCT
Organism: Dehalobacter sp. MCB1; assembly: GCF_003590275.1. NCBI lineage: Bacteria > Bacillati > Bacillota > Clostridia > Eubacteriales > Desulfitobacteriaceae > Dehalobacter > Dehalobacter sp. MCB1. The sequence continues at coordinate 5,118 of NZ_LXPC01000008.1, forward strand.
CTGAAATGCTGTCGTCATTTAACAGTGGGGAAATGGGACCAAAACCGAGGATTTCATCAACCACTTCCTGCACGATTCTTTGTCTTTCATTCCGGGGCAGAAGGGCACCATTTGTTTCAACATAATGGTCTATGACTTTTTGAACGATCGGCTCGACTTCTTGCGGATCAACATCATTGAGTTGAATATTTTTGATGGTTTCCTTATGGATAATGCTTTTGAGTTCCCTCCAGGGATCAGCGGGCTGAGAGGAAGGAGAAGCGGTAAAGGCTTGTCTGATTTCAATCAGGCTTTGTTTCTCTGATCCGGTTCTTTCGCGTTCTTTACCTCTTTCCTGTTCTAAACGGCTAAGGAGCGACATGCGATCAACCTCCAAATCTTAAAAAGGAAAGACGGCTGGTTTCTTTGCTGTCCTGACCTTTTTTAGTAATTTCCGAATTAACACCTAGCGTACTCACCATCTTTTTAATTTCCAGAGCGGGAGCTGAACGGGCTAAAGCATCAACAAACGGTACACCTTTATTAAGCACGGATGTGAGCTGTTCTTCATAAGGAATAAGATAGGTTACATTGAGGCCGAGGCTGCTTTCAATATCCTTCATGCTGATACCGATTTTCTTTTCAAATTTATTTAGAATCAACTTGATTTTTGGAGAATAATCAAGCGTATGCATGATTTCCAGCGCCAGCTTGGTATTTTTGATTGACGGAATATCCATGCCGGCCACAACCCAGATCTCGTCTGCGGCCTCTAAACCGGCAAGGCTGATATCATCAAAACGGCTGGTATTGTCAAGAATTACAAAATCATAATGGGGTTTAATTTCTTCCAGGATTTGCTCAATATGTTCTGTGGTTACTTTTTCTGCATATTCGGGGCGATTCGTAGCCGCCAGGATATCCAGTCCGGAAGAATGACTAAGGGTATGAAGCCGGATATCTTCTTCTTTGATTGAACCGATCTGGACCAGATCGGTAATTGTCCTTTTCGGAACAAGATTTAAGAAGGAGGCGATGTCCCCGAATTGCAGGCTCAAGTCCAATAAGAGGACTTTGGATGACTTCGCCAATTCAACACCGAGGTTCACAGCGGTCGTCGTTTTGCCTACCCCTCCCTTGGCGCTGAAAATACTGATTACTTTTGCTGCAGTGTCGGATGTTTTTACAGCGGGATCGGGGGACAGAGGGGAATTGATCATTTCTCTTTTGCGGCTTTCCTTGTGATACACGTTCAGGATTGTACTGGTAAGTTCTTTGCCGGTAAACGGTTTGACGATATAAGCTTTGGCTCCGGCCATCATGGCTTTGGTCATATGGTCGGGGTCGTTCTCAACAGACATCATAATAATGGAGGTATTTGGGACGCGGAAAGAAAGCAGTTCTGTTGTTTTTATCCCGTCAATGTCGGGCATGCTGATGTCCATTAGAATAATTTCCGGTTTCAACAATTCTGCCAGACGGATTGCTTCTGAACCGCAGCCCGCTTCGCCGACCACTTCAAAGCCGGAATCAAGAGCAAGGATTCGGCGAATGTTTTCGCGGGTATTTCTGATATCATCAACAATGAGAATCCGTATACCTTGCATGTGCTATACCTCCTTTTTTATTTATCTTTTATTTATAATGATTGAAGTAATTTGCGTTTGTATAGACATTGGGATCGATGGGTGCTTCGGTGTAAGTTTCTTTATTGGCAGGGTTTCTCAGCAGTAAGCGGATGGAGCCTTTTTCACCGCCCAGTGTTATGGACATAGACTGGGAAACACTCAGCGCCAAAATATAGGAACCGGGATTTTCGGCAGTTTCTCCTTCTTTGAGAATGGTTTCACCCGTATTTAAGACCAAAACATCCTGGGCAGCCAAAGAAGTAATTGTTCTTTGATTTCCCTGACTGTCCTTAATATCCATGGTAATCAGGACATCCACATGGTCACCGGCCTTTACCTTATAGCTGACACTGCCTACCAAATCGACAGGAATAGCAACGGCTCTTTTGCCCGAAGGAACAGTCAGTGAAAAGCTGTCGGCTGAGGCACCTGAACTGCTGCCGGTTTTTTGGTACGGATCTCCAAGCATTGGACTCAGCAGTACATCACCCTGACTGACGTCAACCAGGAGCACCCGACCTGTTAATTCTTTCACGGTAGAGGCCCCTCCCTGAGGATAGCCTGAGAGCGGAACTTGTTTGATTTGGAGTTGATCAGCCTTCAGGATACTTCGCGAGGAAATATCTGCTGCTGCAACAACCAGCGGTTTTAATTCTTGACTTGATGCTCCCGAACCATAGTTCAGGTAGAAAAAGACAGCCAGGCTAAAAATCAATCCTGAGATAATCGCCATAAAAACATAGAATTTTCTTTTCACCATTTATCCCTCAATTCATTAGCAATTTTATAGAATATAAACCGTAATCCTGTACGGGGTTATTTCCGTCATCAATAATTGAACTTGTTTCTTTGCCGAGCGTGGAACAGGTCTTTAAAAAACGCCCGGTGATAAAACAGTCATTGCCATTGTGAGTTACATTTTCAATGAAAAAAGCAGCAAATCCCAAAATTTTAACTTCCTGGATGGATTCACCTGATCGAGTGAGGACTTCTACGATTGGAATAAAGACAATCTCGGGAGCATTACTGTCATGATCAGTAAAAGTATTCCCAGGGACACGCGTATCGGAAGCAAGCCGGGTATCAAGACCTTTTCGTGTCGGACCGCTCATATTACCGGTTTCTATCTGCAGGGTCTGGCCGACAGATAGCGGGGTATTATTTCCGTAGGCGAGTGCATCTTCGTAGGTGCTGGCACCTGATCCATCCAACCTGACAGGACCATACCAGCCGGTTTCACCTTCCGGAGGGGCATTTTTCAGTGTATATTCCTGGCCATAGACAAAGTCCTGCATCGTAACACTTAAAGGAGCGGCTCCGGCGATACTGCGGACAGGGTAAACACCTGCCTTGGAACGTGCACTGACTTTTCCTTTGGTAATACCTAGTGCTTTGGCCAAAAACATGGAATGTTCTTCAGAAGCAGATACCTCAATTTCCCGGTTATGATTGGATATCGAAATTGAGGGAAGGGAGACATCATTATTGTCAGCATATTCTGCAGCAGTTAGATAAGCGTCCTGCGGACTGTTCGGTAATTTTTGAGCGCCTGCTAACGCTGCTGCATCTACCGCATTCTGCAACCTTGCTTTTTCTACGTAGAGAACTGCCATATCTGTACATAGGGCACCAAAGCCCAGAAGAACGACTAAAAGTACTGCCGTAAGAACGGCAATACTGCCTTTTTCATTTTTGAGTGGATGATTCTTCATAGCGAATGCACTCCTATTCAATGCGCATGGACAGGCTCGCATGGATCACAACCGGATTCGGAAGAATACGATTTAATACCGGAGTCGTAAGAGATACAGGATAAGAGGCAGATACCGTAACATTTGAGCCGGAATGTCTGCTGGACTCAATTGGGGTGATCTGAATGGTCAGTAGGTTGCGGTCTAACAAAGGGGCGGAATCAGCTACTGAAGCCTGGATAGTGCTGTCCAGCCCGCTCAGGCTTGCTGTCCTGGCGCCGCTTCTAACGGCGTTGTTTAGGGTGACATAGGAATAGCCAAGCCGCCCAAACTCAACCACGCCAAAGACTAAGAGCAGAAAGATGGGCAGGACCAGCGCAAATTCGACAAGAGACTGGCCATTGGAGGATTTTATTAATTTTTTTAGCATTTTATACACCCTCTCAATGCAGGTTTACTTTCGTTAAACCAATTCTGATACCACTAAGCAGTGAAGAGACAAATTACAATGCAAAAACTGTTAAAACGCAAAATAAAAGTTATCCTTCTTTAGTTTAAAAAAGCCCTACTGTTCCCTGACAGTAGGGCTTTCGAGGTAAAACCAACGAAGACTCTTGATTTTAGGGAGTTGGAGTAATGTCGAGGTCTCCTCCAATTGTAGTCATAATCTCATTCAAGTTTGTGCCGATAACCACGACTGCACCAATTACAACGAGTGCAATTAAGGCGATTATAAGACCGTACTCTGTAAGTGCTTGACCCTTTTCGTCTTTCTGGAATCTTTGAAGGAACTGAACAAGGTATAACATCATGATAATCTCTCCCTTTAATAATATATTTTCGTTTTTTGGTATTCTGGTTCGTATTACAAATTTACAACAGTTTGACAATCGAAACAATTCACCGTAAGTCACGATGTGATAGGACTAAAGACTTATTAATATCCTGTGCTTTTTAAGAATCTTATCAAATAAGGGTTGATTGTCCTGAGAATTTCTTGTTTTTGGGTGATAAATGCTTTACATTATATATACCATCATATAACCATCATATATAGGTAAGAATGATTATCGAGGAATCAACAAGGAATCATTCAAAGGCCTTATATGTTGAGTAATTAAAGGAATTGGCTTAGAATTGTGGAAATATTACTGTTGTAATGAAAAGCTGGGGGTTAGAAACATTGGCGACGAAGGCGACAAAAAAGAACCGACGGGGGTCACGTAAAAAAAGACAGTCCGTTCATGATACGATTCGAAATGAAATTATTGGAATCCTGGTGATGGGTTTGGCCTGTCTGGGGTTTGTCATGCTCTATTCCAACAGCAAGGGTGCTATTGTCACGCATATTGTCAAAGCACTCAGGATTGCGGCAGGCGATGGAAGTGTCGGAATTTTTATCATTCTCGGAGTCATTGGGATCAGTCTGATGAGCAACAACCGGAAAAGTATGAAGTCCAGAACAACCGGTGTGATTTTGTTATGGCTTGTAGCGGAAGGATTCCTGCATCTCGGGTCATCTGCTGCGTATGATACTGCAGGGCTGCTTGAGCTTGGCAAAGCAGGATTAGGAGGTGGCCTTCTTGGCGCGGTGATCAGTATTATGCTGGTCATGCTGGTCGGCGTGACAGGTGGTTATGTGATTCTGGCAGTATTAGCTTTAATCGGGGCTATCCTGGCAATGAACCGCTCTATGGTCGGGACGGTCAAAGACCTGTTGTCTCTCACAGCCAATTTTGCACAGATGGTCGACCGCCACATCAGGGATTTTCTGCAGGTACTGGCGGACGGACGCCAAGAAAGACAGGAGCGCAAAGAGGATGACCGGAACAGCATGTTTGCCGCAGCAAAGAAAGGTGAGCCTGTAAAGTCCTTAACCCCGGATGATTATTTCGATTCAAAGCAGGGTAACCCGGTGATCGAAATTTTTGGGGAAGAACGGAATCGTGGAGAAGAACGGAATAAAAAAAGCAAGCTGGTTCCGCAGCCGGAAACGGATCATTACCTGATCAACACAAGGATGGATGATTTAGCTGAAAGAAAGGCTGGAAATATAGGAGATTATGCAGGAGGCAGGGAAACCACAGCGGCACCGCCGGGCAAGCTTACCGGGACGCCTATTTCCAGACAGACCGAGAAGAATGAACATTACAGGCTGCCGCCTTTGAATCTTGTTCATAAATCAATGAAAAAAGGCCAAAAAAGCGGCAAGGATATTGCCGATAATGTCCGTCTGCTGGAAGATACGCTAGCCAGTTTTGGGGTCAGGGTCAAAGTTACCAGAGTCACACAGGGGCCGACGATTACCCGCTACGAGGTGCAGCCTGCGCCCGGTGTCAAAGTCAGTAAAATTACCAGCCTTTCAGATGATATTGCACTGAGCCTGGCAGCCTCCGATGTGCGGATGGAAGCGCCGATCCCGGGAAAGTCTGCAGTTGGGATAGAGGTCCCGAATAAGGAGATTGCCATTGTTCATTTCCGGGAAGTGCTGGAAACGGAAGATTTTCAGGACTCACCAAGCAAGCTTAGTTTGGCGCTCGGCAAAGATATCACTGGCACGCCGATTATCGGTGATCTGACGAGAATGCCGCACCTACTGATTGCCGGAGCGACCGGAGCAGGAAAATCGGTTTGCATCAATACGATTATCGGAAGTATCGTTTATAAAGCAAAACCGGATGAAGTAAAACTGTTGCTGATTGATCCCAAAGTTGTTGAACTGGCCAATTACAATGGAATCCCACATTTGATCTCTCCTGTGGTAACAGAGCCCCAGAGGGCTGCCGGAGCTTTGAAGTGGATTGTTACCGAAATGGAGACAAGATATGAACTTTTTGCAGCTTCCGGAGTTCGTGATATCGTCAGGTATAACTTCCTTGTAAGTGAAAAAAAGGATACTGAATCGAAGCCGCTGCCGTATGTTGTCGTCATCATCGACGAGTTAGCCGATCTGATGATGGTTGCTCCGGGAGAGGTCGAGGAGTCTATCTGCCGGCTGGCCCAGATGGCCAGGGCAGCAGGTATTCATCTGATTGTTGCGACGCAAAGACCCTCGGTTGATGTCATCACCGGTCTGATCAAAGCCAATATTCCTTCCAGGATCGCTTTTGCGGTTTCTTCCCAGATCGATTCCAGAACCATTCTGGACATGGGCGGTGCAGAAAAACTACTCGGCCGCGGGGACATGCTCTATCATCCAATTGGGATCAGCAAGCCGATCCGGGTCCAAGGCTGTTTCCTGTCAGACAAGGAAGTTAAAAATATTGTCGATTATCTGCTGGAACAGGCCAAGCCGGAGTATTTTGAAATTCCGGAAGTGAGCTTGAGTTCCGGAAATTCTGAGGAGCCGGAAGATGAGCTTTTCTACAAGGCTGCGAACATCTTTATGGAGAGCAATACGGCATCCGTGTCCCTGCTTCAGCGCAGACTAAAGATTGGCTATTCCAGGGCGGCCAGAATCGTTGATATGCTTGAAGAAAAAGGGGTTGTCGGCCAACATGAAGGCTCGAAACCCAGGGAAGTTTTGTTGACCAAGGGCCAATTTGAACAAAAATTCGGGAAAAACTTAAATTCTTAGTCATAATTACCAACTATTTGCGCTTTTTGGTTAATTTCAGGAAGGATTAGTTAAAATACTGTAGAATAAAAAAGATTGGGGAAGAATATGCTGCGTGAAATTTCCATCGATGAATGTTCTGAGCTATCAGATGCATTATATATAGATGTGAGGTCAGAAAACGAATTTGAGGAAGGAACGATTCCCGGAGCGGTAAACATACCGATCTTCAATAATGAAGAGAGAGCCGTCATTGGAACGATATATACGAAAGAGTCTCCCCAAAAAGCCAGAGATATCGGGTTAGAGATTGTTAGCCGAAAACTGCCGGATTTATATAAACAAGTTGAGGAAGCTGCCGAAAAAAGACCCATTCTGCTATTTTGCTGGCGCGGAGGTATGAGAAGCAAGTCTTTGGCGGCAGTACTTGACCTGATGGGGTTGCCGGTATTTCGACTGATTGGCGGATACAAGGCCTACAGGCATTCGATTGTTTCATTTTTTGAGACTGGATTTCATCATCAGGTTATCGTCCTGAAAGGGAATACCGGAACTGGAAAAACAGAGTTGCTGAAAAAACTCAAGGAAGAGGGTTATCCGGTCATTGATCTTGAGGGGCTATCCAATAACCGTGGTTCAGTTTTTGGCTGCATCGGTCTTGGTGCTCAGCCTACCCAAAAAACGTTTGAGTCCTTGCTTTACGAGGAAATCCATCGCTATAATCACGATCTGTATTTGGTGATGGAATGCGAAAGCCGGCGGATCGGCAAAATCACACTCCCTGACGCAGTTTTCAAAGCCATGCAGCAGGGAATTTCCGTTCTTGTTTACGATTCGCTGGACAACAGAGCCAAACGGCTGATGCTCGAGTATACGGATAACCCGGGAATGACTGAAGAACTTAAAACGGCTCTGGACAGACTAACGAAAAGACTGGGACGAAAGAAAATTGATCAGCTTTATGATTTTCTGCAGAAACAAGCTTACGAGGACTTTGCCCGGTATCTTATTATGGAATACTATGACCAGCTATATGGCTATCCCAATCAGGAATCTGAGGGCTACGACTTATGTGTTTCTCAGGAATCTATGTTATTATCGCTGAAAACACTGAAACAATTTTTGAATGAACGGTTTGCTTGACAGTAATTAATTTAAAATAAAATTAAATATTAATAGGGTGGTGTAGAAATGGCTGGTGAAGGGGCCGTTCTTAGGAAGGCCAGAGAAGAAAAACGTTTAAGTTATCAGGAAGTTGAAGACAGTATTAAGATTAGGGTAAGGTATCTGGAAGCTCTGGAAAATGAGAACTACGGCATACTACCCGGAACCACTTATACCAGAGGCTTTTTACGGACGTATGCCAAACATCTTGGCATTAATCCACAGGAAATTATAGATGGCTATAATGCTTCTTTGGTCAAAGAAGCTGAGTCCGAAATTCAGCCACCCTTAAGTCCGATTCCAAGCAATCAGGTATGGTTCAGACCGATCGTCCTTGCAGGAATGGCCATCCTGGCTGTGATCATTGTCGTCGGGATTATCTTTGTATCAAATTTAGGCAACAAATCCGGTACTTCCCATTATACACCCATTCCTTTGCCGACTGCACCGAAGGTGAGCGATCAAAATACTGCCGATTCCAGTACGGGGCAGAATACGAATACTGCAGGGCAGGAACAAAATGCCGGGCAGCCGTCTCAGCAGCAAGCTGAACAATACGAGGGTATTGTTGCTGAGCTTACGTTTACTGCTGATTGCTGGGTCGTAGTCAATGTGGACGGCAAGCAGGCTTTAAGCGGAACGATCCCTGCAGGAACAACTCAAACCTTGCAGGCTGACAACCAAATTGAGTTTACATCGATCGGCAACGCCGGTGGATTGTCACTCAAAGTGAACGGACATACCGTCCCGCCACTCGGGAAGACTGGTGATGTCCTTCAAAACTACATCATCGATGAAAATAAAGTGAAAGAGCTTGCGGGAAGTTAGTTTACACCAAGCTGATAAGATAAGATTGTGAAGAGGGTATGCCGGAAGAGTAGGATACCCTCTTCCTATATTTGCGGATCAGGTTAAATCGATTTAAAATAAATACGGCTGCAAAGATTAGAATCCAATGGATTAAATGAAGGATAGAAGGCAGTAAGCTAATGTTGATATAGTTAGGAGCAAAATCAAGTGTCTGTAAATTATCTGCCAGTGAACAGAGAAGATATGGAAAGCCGGGGATGGGACCAGGTGGACTTCGTTTTGGTCAGCGGGGATGCCTATGTCGATCATCCCAGTTTTGGCCTGGCCATCATTTCCAGGGTCCTTGAAGACGCAGGATACAAGGTTGGAATCATTCCTCAGCCAGATTGGAATAAGACTGAAGAATTTCAGAGGCTTGGGCGTCCCAGACTCGGATTTTTGGTCTCGGCGGGCAATATGGATTCTATGGTCAACCATTATTCAGTCAATAAAAAAATACGTGAAAAAGACTCCTATTCACCCGGCTGCAAAATGGGTTTACGGCCGGACCGGGCGACGATTGTCTATTGCAATAAAATTCGGGAAGCCTATAAAAACGTTCCGATCATCATTGGCGGTGTAGAAGCCAGTTTGCGGAGATTTGCCCATTATGACTATTGGAGCGATACCGTTAGAAAATCAATTCTAATTGACAGTAGTGCGGACTTGTTGGTCTATGGCATGGCGGAAAAGCAGATTGTGGAGATTGCCGCGTATCTGAATGACGGCTTGGAAGTGAAATATATCCGCCATATCCCCGGAACCTGCTATATAGCGGATTCTCTGGAAGGGGTAAGCAGCGGTTATATCGAGATACCTTCCTTCAAAAAGACGGCAGAAGACAAAACAAAGTATGCGGAGGCTTTCAAGGTCCAATATCAGGAGCAGGACCCGGTCAGAGGAAAAACCATTGTCCAGCAGCACGGCATAAAATATCTGGTACAGAATAAACCGGAAATGCCTTTGTCTCAGGCAGAACTGGATAAAGTCTATGGCCTTTCTTATCTGAAAGACGCACATCCAATGTATGAAAGAGATGGGGGAATACCTGCGCTGGAGGAAGTTAAATTCAGTATTGTTAGCTCCCGGGGATGTTTTGGAAGCTGTGCTTTCTGCTCGCTTACCTTTCATCAGGGAAGAATCGTTCAGAGCAGGAGCGAGGAATCGATCCTGCACGAAGCTGTGGAAATCACCAATTTGGAAGACTTTAAAGGATATATTCATGACGTTGGCGGACCGACAGCAAATTTTCGTCGGCCGGCCTGTCTGAAACAATTGAAAACCGGCGCATGTAAGGAAAAACAATGCCTGCATCCCTCACCATGCAAAAGCCTGCATATCGACCATCAGGAATACCTGGGGATTTTACGGAAACTCAGAAAACTGCCCAAAGTCAAAAAAGTATTTGTGCGCTCGGGGATTCGCTATGACTATATCATGGCGGATAAAAGCGAACATTTTCTTAAAGAACTGCTCGAACACCATGTCAGTGGTCAACTAAAGGTGGCTCCGGAGCATATCTCGCCCAAGGTCCTGCACGATATGCGTAAACCGGCCGGGAAAACCTTTGAACAGTTCAGGGAAAAATTCTTTAAGATTAACGAGCGTCTTGGCAAGAAGCAGTTTATAGTTCCTTACTTTATGTCCAGCCACCCCGGGAGTACGCTGGAAGCAGCCGTAGAACTGGCGGAATACTTGCGTGACATTCATTATCAGCCGGAACAGGTCCAGGATTTTTATCCGACTCCGGGAACGCTGTCTACGGCAATGTTTTATACAGGGCTCGATCCGCTGACCATGCAGAAGGTTTATGTTCCAAAAAGCAAAACGGAGAAAGCAATGCAGAGAGCGTTGCTGCAGTTCAGAGAACCCAAGAAATATGCCCTGGTCCACGCTGCCCTTGTTGAAGCCGATAGGACGGATTTGATAGGGTTCGGCCCCAAATGTCTGATCAGGCCCAGAGGCAAAACCGCCTATTCCGATCAAAACAAGGAACAAGATTCTGGTTATAAACAAAATAAACAGAAAAATTCTGTTAAAAGCAAGCTGAATAAAGAGAAAGTAAATAAAGACCTTTTATCCAAGGGACGAATAAATAAGGAACATAAAAAAAAGATTGCAGAGGACAGCGGAAAATCCCGGGGAACCGTAAAAAACGAAAAGATGGAAAAAGAAAGACAACAAAGAAGCCTGGGGAATAAGAAAAGAAATCTCAAAGAAAATCAAAAAGAAAAGCACCAGGGAAGCCGCACAGAGGCGTCAGGCAAGGCGACAGGGAAAGTCAAAAGGATGTCTCCGGGGAAGCCGTCAGGGAAGGTAAAGGGAAAGCATTCGTTTTGACAGCAGGTCGGAACCTGATATATACTAAAGTGATAAAAAACGATTTCAGAGGGTTGAAAATTGAAAAAAAAAGTTGCAGTGATTAACCTTGGGTGCCCGAAGAACCAGGTTGACAGTGAAGTAATAACCGGCATGCTGGCGAAAGGCTTCGAGATTACAACCGAACCGTCTGAAGCCGATATGATTGTCGTGAATACCTGTGGTTTTATTGAAGATGCCAAAGCAGAATCGATTGACACCCTTTGTGAAATGATCAATTTGAAAAATAGCGGTGCTCAGAAAAAGGTCTATGCTGTGGGATGTCTGGCTCAGCGTTATGGTGAAGAGCTGTTTAAAGAGCTTCCAGAGCTTGATGGTGTGCTCGGGGACGGGGATCTGGATAAAATCCCCGAGGTCCTGGAAAGCTCCGGCGGCGAGAGAGTATACAGGAAAAAAGAGAAGCAGGACTATCTTTATAACAATGAGATGCCGAGGGTCCGTTTCAGCCCTTCTTTTTTTGCATATGTCAAAATAGCCGAAGGCTGTGATAACCGCTGCAGCTATTGTGTCATTCCGCAGATCAAAGGCAGCTACCGTAGCAGGACAATGGAGTCAATCGTACAAGAAGTAAGGAAGCTCGCCGGTGAAGGTGTGAAGGAAATTGCGCTGGTAGCCCAGGATACAACCCGTTACGGCATTGATCTTTATCACGCTTACCGGCTGCCGAATCTTCTGCGGGAACTAGTGGAAATAGACGGTATACAATGGATTCGGCTGATGTATTGTTACCCTGAGGCAGTATCAGATGAACTGATTGACCTGATTGGGACGGAACCCAAGATATGCAATTATATTGATTTGCCTCTTCAGCATGCCGATAACGCCATACTTTCGAAAATGAACCGCAGAAATACAGCCGAAGAAGCAGAAACGCTGATCGGAAAGCTCCGCGAGGCTGTACCGGGTATTTTTATCCGTTCGACGTTCATTACCGGATTCCCTGGGGAAACCGAAGAACAGTTTCAGCATTTATTGTCATTTGTCAATAAAATGAAATTAGACCGTATTGGGGTTTTTGCTTATTCCCAGGAGGAAAATACGCCTGCTGCGAACATGGCGAACCAGGTACCGCCTGAGGTTCGGGAAGCTCGCAAAAATGCTGTCATGGCAGCCCAAACGGAAATCGCGGATCAGATCCAGCAGCAAAGGGTCGGACAAATCATCCGGGTCATTCTCGAAGAACAGACTGCCCCTGATGAATGGGTCGGACGGAGCGAAGGGGATGCCCCGGAGATTGACGGTCAGATTTACCTCAAGGTTCAGAAGAAACATTTGGTTGGTGAAATCATACAGACCAGAATTACAGAAGCGGACAGCTATGATATGGGAGGGGAGGAGCTCGAGTGAATCTACCTAACACGCTGACTCTGATTCGAATTGCCATGATACCTTTGTTTATGGCCTTTTTATTGGTAAAAATGCCTGACGGCACCGCTTATTTTCCTTATCAGGACTTTGTAGCCGCGGGGATATTTATCCTGGCGTCTGCGACAGACGGTTTGGACGGTTATTTCGCACGCAAGCTGAAACAAGTGACCAATCTCGGTAAATTTCTGGATCCGCTTGCCGACAAGCTTCTGGTTTCAGCCGCGCTGATTGCCCTGGTCGAGTTAAATCTCGTTTCGGCCTGGATTGTCTGGATTATCTTGGCCCGAGAGTTTGCGGTCACAGGGTTAAGAGCGATTGCTGCTGCCGAAGGCGTAGTGATCAGTGCCAGCAAGCTTGGAAAACTGAAGACGGTCACTCAGATCATTGCCATAGCACTGTTGATTTTGAGAGATTGGCCATTATCAATCCTTAACATATATATTGCCCAGCCTATGATCTATCTTGCGCTGATGATAACCATCATTTCCGGCGTGGATTATATCATAAAATCAAAACAGCTGTTTGTGCGTTCCAAATAAAAAGAGCCATCCATGGCATCGCGACATTAGCCATCCGTGGCCGTCTAACAGCCGCGCTCCGCATCCATGCTCCGCTTGACGCTGGAACTTGTGGCACCCAGACCTAATATGGGGTAATCAGGCTTGAATGGAATTATTTGAGCCATGAATTGACTAGGTAACAAAGTTCGGGGATAAGATTCTCCCACGGTGAGATAATGACTGAGGGAGTGTGAAAAATAATGAAGGCCGAAATTATTTCCACGGGAACAGAATTACTGCTCGGAAAAACGCTGAATACGAGTGCCCATTATCTTACGGGACAGCTTTCGGATCTCGGGATAGAAGTACGCTACCATACGACGGTAGGGGACAACAAAGAACGGCTGACCGAGACACTAAAGAATGCGCTGCAGCGTTCCAGGCTTGTGCTTGTCAGCGGAGGGCTTGGACCGACGGCAGATGACCTATCCAAAGAAATTGCCGCTGAAGTCTTAGGTCTGAAAATGAGCTATGATCCGGAAAGCATGCAGTCCCTGACGCAGTTTTATATCAATGACCGGATGCCGCCAAGTACGGAAAAACAGGCTTATTTTCCAGAAGGTTCGATCCTGCTGCCGAACGATAAAGGAACTGCGCAGGGGACGCTTATCTGCAAAAATGACCAGTTTTGCGCGATCCTTCCCGGACCGCCTCCCGAAATGGAGGTTATGTTCCAAAAGTATTTGCTGCCCAAACTGGAGCAGATTATCCTTCGAGATTCAAGACGGATGCAGGTACGTATTCTAAAAATATTTGGACTCGGGGAACCGGAACTGGAACGGGAACTAACCGTTCTGATGCAGCGTAAATCTCCGTCTCTCACTTTGCTGGACAGGCATACCTACATGGATGTCAGGCTTACGGTCCGAAGCGGGGATATCAGTCAAGCTGTCCAGCTCCTGGATCAGACAGAAGCAGAGATCCGCAGCATTTTTGGGGACAGGGTATTCGGAGCCGGAACGGATACCCAGGCGGGTATTGTTGGAAAACTGCTTCTGGAAAACAATCTGACGCTGGCAACGGCCGAATCCTGCACCGGTGGTCTTCTGGGCGGAAGAATCACCGCCGAAGCCGGAAGTTCGGCGTATTATCTTGGCGGCGTTGTAAGTTATGCGAATTCAGCCAAAGAAATTTTGCTCGGGGTGAAAAGCAGCAGCCTGCTGCAGGAAGGCGCAGTCAGTGAACTTGTAGCCGGGGAAATGGCCGGAGGGGCAAGAAAGGCCCTCGGTGCAGATCTTGGGATTGCGACGACCGGAGTTGCGGGACCTGGAGGCGGAACTGCGGACAAACCCGTCGGTCTGGTCTATATCGCCCTGGCTCATCCGGAAGGTATCGAGATCACTAAAAACCAGTTTGTCGGGAGCAGGGAATCCGTCAGAAATATGATTGTAGAAACCGCCTTGAATATGCTGCGGCTGTATTTACTTAGGAAATACATGCAGTAAGTTCTTGTCAAACGAGAGATGACCAATCCTATGTAAAAATTTTACTTTTAAACGGATTGACAATAGACAGTCAGAAAAAGTATAATAGAAACCGAACATATGTTTTGTATAATCATGAGGAGGCACGAAAAGATGGCTACTCCAGATAAACTGAAAGCATTGGATATTGCACTGAGCCAAATTGAAAAGCAGTTTGGCAAGGGAGCGATTATGAAACTCGGCGAAGCTTCGGACAGAATGGCTGTTGAGACGATTTCAACAGGTTCATTGGCCCTGGATTTGGCTTTGGGCGTTGGCGGAGTTCCCAGGGGCCGGGTAATAGAGGTTTATGGACCGGAGTCTTCGGGGAAAACCACCGTAACGCTGCATATTATTGCTGAGGCACAAAAAACAGGTGGCGTTGCAGCTTTTATTGATGCGGAGCATGCCCTTGACCCGGTATATGCCCGTGCGCTGGGTGTGAATGTCGACGATCTGCTGGTTTCCCAGCCAGACACCGGTGAGCAAGCACTGGAAATCTGTGAAGCCCTTGTCCGTAGCGGCGCGGTTGATGTCGTCGTAATTGACTCGGTGGCGGCACTTGTGCCACGGGCTGAAATCGAAGGGGAGATGGGCGATTCCCACATGGGGCTGCATGCCCGTCTGATGTCCCAGGCATTGCGCAAGCTTACCGGGGCAATCAGTAAAAGCCGTACCTGTGTCATCTTTATTAATCAGATCAGGGAGAAAGTTGGCGTAATGTTCGGCAACCCTGAGACGACGACCGGAGGACGGGCACTGAAATTTTATGCTTCAGTCCGGCTGGAAGTCAAAAAGCAGGATGTCATCAAGCAGGGGCAGGAAATCATCGGCAATCGTACCCGCGTAAAGGTCGTCAAAAACAAGGTTGCACCGCCGTTTAACTTTGCTGATTTTGACCTGGTTTATGGCGAAGGGATATCCAGGGAAGGCAGTATTGTCGATATGGGATCGGAAACAGGTATTCTTATGAAATCGGGCGCCTGGTATTCCTACAATGGCGAAAGGCTTGGACAGGGAAGAGAGAATGTAAAGGACTTTTTGCGTCAGCATCCTGATATTGCTGCAGAGATCGAGAGAAAAGTGCGTGATCTGGTTCTGGTCTCGAAAGACAGGTCCAACGGTGCTAAGGATGACAGCATGAATGATGAATAGAAATCAGGCCTCGCCGAAGAAAAGTGTGCTAGGTGCTGCGCTGGATTTCTTAAGCCGCAGGCAGCTGTCTGCCAGGCAGCTTGCTGGCAAATTGGAGGCTAAAGGTTATTCAGCAGAGGAAAATGCTGAGGCTCTTCGAAAACTAGAAGAATGGAAGTATATTGATGATCGGCAATATGCCTTGTCATATGTTAAAAGTAAGGAAACAAGGTTTTCTCGGATCAGAATATGTATTGAACTGCAAAAAGCCGGTCTGGACAATCGGATGATCTCTCTCGTCATGGATGAATACTATCCCGAGCAGCAGGAGGTTCAAAATTGCCTGCTGCTTGGCCGTAAAATGTTTGAGCAGGAGTATAGGAAATACCAGAAAAAATCCCTAAACGATCAAAACAGAAATATCCATCCAAAAGAGTTATATTTAAGGAAAAAGGTCGGGGACAAGCTCTTAGCGAAAGGTTATCAATTGGATATCGTCAAAAAAGTACTTGAAGAGATTATTATTTTTGATAATCTTTAAGTATTTAGTATACTTTATTATCTCACCAACTTGACATTATTTGCACATTTCATTAAACTATTATCAAATGGATCTGTTTCTAGTAAATTTTTAACCTTTCAAGGTTTTCTCTTATATTAAACTGAACATTTCAGCTGCACCGGGTATCGGTGTAGCTATATTTAAGGGAAACATAATTGAATGAGGGTTATAGATTTTACGGAACTGGTCTGACCAGTTTTTTTGTTATTTTACGAAATATTTAATACTATTATTTAAGGAGGTGAAGCTTTGGAAATATCAGGCTTAATTGCAGTTGTTATTGTACTCGCCGGATTGGCGATTGGCAGTCTGATCGGCTGGTTTATCCGCAAATCATCTGCGGAAAAAATGATTGGATCTGCTGAAATAGAAGCAAAAAGGCTTTTAAAAAATGCTGAGGCAGAGGCTGAAGCTAAAAAAAGAGAAAAAGTTGTTGCAGCTAAAGAAGAGGTTATGCAGCTTCGCAATGATATTGAAAAAGAGACCAGAGAAAGACGTAACGAAATCCAGCGTCTGGAAAGACGCAATCTCCAAAAGGAAGAGACCCTTGAAAGAAAAATTGAAGTTTTAGAGCGTAAGGAAGAAAATTTACATCGCAAAGAATCAGAAGTTGAAAAACAAAAACTTGATTTAAATGATCTCCTGATTAAACAGGTAGCTGAGCTGGAAAGGCTTTCCGGTCTGACTCCTGAAGAAGCCAAACAATTGTTGTTAAAAAGTGTCGAGGAAGAAGTACGTTACGAATCGGCAATCATGATTAAGGAATATGAGACCCGGACAAAAGAAGAAGCCGAAAAACGCGCTAAAGATATTATTTCTTTGGCTATTCATCGTTGTGCTGCAGACCATGTTGCTGAAAGCACAGTTTCAGTGGTTGCTCTACCGAACGATGAAATGAAAGGCCGTATCATTGGCCGAGAGGGCCGAAACATCAGAGCTCTTGAGACTTTAACGGGTATTGATTTGATTATTGACGATACGCCTGAGGCTGTTATTTTATCAGGATTTGATCCGATTAGAAGAGAAGTCGCCAGAGTCGCTCTGGAAAAACTGATTTTGGACGGACGTATTCATCCGGCTAGAATTGAAGAAATGGTTGAAAAGGCGCAGAAGGAAGTTGACCAAAAAATCAGGGAAGAAGGAGAACAAGCTACCTTCGAAACTGGGGTTCACGGCATACATTCCGAACTGATTAAATTGCTTGGCCGACTGCGTTTCAGAACCAGTTATGGACAAAATGTTTTAAAACACGCTATCGAGGTATCTCATCTGGCCGGGCTAATGGCTTCCGAACTGGGCGTTGATGTCCAGACCGCAAAACGCGCCGGACTTCTGCATGACATTGGTAAAGCCGTTGACCATGATACCGAAGGCACGCATGTTGAGATTGGTGTTGATCTCTGCAAAAAGTACAAAGAATCATGGGATATTATTCACGCGATTGAGGCCCATCACGGTGACACTGAACCTAAGACGATTGTTGCAGTGCTTGTTGCCGCTGCAGATGCGGTATCGGCTGCCAGACCTGGCGCCAGACGCGAGACTTTGGAGTCCTACATTAAAAGGCTGCAGAAGCTTGAGGAAATTGCCGAAACCTTTGAAGGCGTTGAAAAATCCTACGCAATTCAGGCCGGCAGAGAGATTCGCATTATTGTGAATCCGGACAAGATTGATGATGCACTTGCACCAAGGTTTGCACATGATATTGCAAAGAGAATTGAAGAAGAACTGGAATACCCCGGACAGATCAAAGTTGTCGTAATGCGGGAGACCCGCGCAGTAGATTATGCGAAGTAATCTGCGATGAAACGACGTTAACACAAAGATACCTTACGGATTAAGCGTACAATGATTAGATATTGAACCATGCGTATATAGAGCAAAGCAGGTGTTAGGCCTGCTTTGTTTGTGTATCATAGAATATAAGTATTTTCTAGTATTTTCTGAGCCATCTAAGTGCACAGGTTTACGTTATATTGGTATGTCGGGACAAAATAGGTTATAATTGCTAGGGCACTCTAGGAAGGACTTTACGTCTCCTTGAAGAATTATTATATGTTTTGGAGAAGAATACTTAATTCACATTAGGGAAAGGATTATCAAGATGACCGCTTCAGAAGTCGTAACTGTTGAATCAAATTATCTTAATTATAGTACAGGATTACTTGTTTCTATTTTGCTGCGCTATCCGGAAGTTGTTACGATTAGCTGCAGTCACGAGTATCAGACCATGAGACTGAAATTCCTGGTCGTCAAGGAGTGCGGTTTCGAAGCGCTTCAGATTAAACTTCGGCAGGCCCTGGAATTGTTTCATCAGATTGAAGGCCGGAAAATTCAGCTGTTTAATGTCGAAAAATTTGAGCAGGAACTGGATCTAATTATCATCAGCAGAGATTTAAGCAGCATTACCCACACCGAAATCAATCTCATTGTAGAAATCATGAAAAGCGAGCTTGGCGCTAAACTGATTGCTGATGAATGCAGCCTGCCTGAAGAAGAGGTCATACTACAGGAAGAAATTATTAATCATATGATGGCAGCTGTACGTTCTAACGGAACAGAAAAAAACATTACAGCTGTACGAGAAGACGGCAGAGTACTTGTTTTCAATGGTTGAACCAAGGGTCTAGTGCAAATAAAGGAGTACCTTATGCAGATTCTTTTTATTGGTGATATCGTCGGTAGACCGGGAAGAGAAGCGGTGGCTGCTTTTCTCCCAGAACTCCAGAAAGAGCATAAACTTGATCTGGTGATTGCCAATGCTGAAAATGCCTCGGGCGGGCGGGGGCTCACCAAAGAAGTCGCCTATGAGCTATATGATTACGGAATCCACTTTTTGACGATGGGCAACCATGTTTGGGACCAAAAGGAAATTATAAAGTTTATCGATGATGAAACCAAGCTGATCCGGCCTGCCAATTATCCGAAAGGGGTTCCGGGAAAAGGCTATGGTTTTGTTATTCGTAACGGAATAAAGACGGGAATTATCAATCTATCAGGCAGAGTCTTTCTGCCACCGTTAGAGAATCCTTTTACGATGGTGAATCAAATCATCAATATGATGGCTGTGGAGACCCCGGTGATCATTGTCGATTTTCATGCCGAGGCAACTTCGGAAAAAGTTGCGCTTGGCTGGTTTCTTAACGGCAAAGTAAGCGCAGTTCTTGGAACGCATACCCATATCCAGACTGCGGATGCCAGGATACTGGACCAGGGTACGGCCTATATTACAGACGTTGGAATGACTGGCCCGCGGGATTCAGTCCTCGGAGTCAAAAAAGAAATTATTATCAACAATTTTCTGACGCAGATGCCGGTAAGATTTGAAGTGGCCAACGGAGTGAACCAGCTGAACGCTGTGGTGCTTCAAATAGATGAAAAAAACGGCAAAACGCAGCGTATTATTCCTATACAGAAACAGACATCCTGCGCTAAATGAGGTGCAGGTTTTTTTTGGGCGAAAAATACGAAAATCAGACATTTCTAAAAAGAGGATTTTTTTACTATTACGCGAATAGTATATAGCATTAAAGTGGAAATACATGTAAAAAGGATTGATTGGGAGGTATTAGATAATGGATGTGTTAAAAGTCTCAGCAAAATCAAGTCCTAATTCAGTAGCAGGAGCGTTAGCAGGAGTACTCAGGGAAAAAGGCGGAGCTGAACTGCAGGCAATTGGCGCAGGCGCATTAAACCAGGCAGTGAAAGCAGTTGCTATCGCCAGGGGTTTTGTTGCTCCGAGTGGTCTTGACCTGGTTTGTATTCCAGCTTTCACTGATATCCAAATTGAAGGCGAAGAGAGGACCGCGATTAAACTGATTGTCGAACCCAGATAACCCAATGATTCTAAACCTGCCTGCTTAGGGGCAGGTTTTTTTAGTATATCAGAAAGTTTCGTACTTTCTAATATTCTAAGTGCAACTAAGGCAGTCATCAAAGGCTTGGCATCAGTCAGATTTTCTTAATGCGTAGCCTTCTGCCCGATTATCCTTTAGAATATAAATAAAGGAGCTAAATTTGACCATGAAGAACATATGGATTGCTGATGGGCATTGCGACAGCATTGGAGATTTTGCTGCCGGAAAAAGAAATTTAAAAGAAACAGCGAAATTTGGACACTGGGATTTGAGCAGGGCAAAACAGGCCAATCTGGGCCTGCAGTTTCTGGCTGCTTATATTGAAAGTGAACACAAACCGTTTCAGGCGGCCTGGAGAGGGCTGGAATTGATCGAAGCTGCACTTAAGTTTATTGATCATAATTCCAGTGATGTATTTTTAGTAAAAACTCAAGAAGACGCAGCCCAATTAGGCCGGACCAATAAGCTAGGCCTGCTGATCAATATTGAGGGCGGAGAAATTCTTGGGGAAAACGTTTTTATGCTTGATTTGATTTTCAGGCTTGGAGTCAGAAGCATTGGCCTTACCTGGAATGAAAGGAATGCGATCGGCAACGGCGTTGGGGAAAGCGAAGGAAGTGGCGGTTTATCTAGTTTTGGCTTTCAGGTCATCGAAAGAATGAATCAGCTTGGGATGGTAATCGACGTCTCCCACCTAAATGAGGCAGGTTTTTGGGATGTTCTGAGACATTCTGAACGTCCGATCCTTGCTTCCCATTCCTGTGCCAAAGCATTATGCGGCCATCGCCGGAACTTGACTGACCACCAGCTGCGTGCGCTAGGAGACAAGAAAGGTTTGGTCGGAGTCAATTTCTGTGAAGATTTCCTGAGTGAGACCGGAAAAGCAACTATGAATGATGTTGTCCTGCACATTTGCCACATCGCAGAAGTAGCGGGAGTCGATACCGTTGGCTTCGGATCAGATTTTGACGGAATCGAGACGACACCAAAAGGTCTGGAAAATGTCGGGAAATTTCTGGATCTAGTGGAAAAATTGTCTCAGTGCGGTTTTAATCAGAACGAAATAGCCAAAATATGTTATGGGAATTATGTCAGGTTTTTGAGCGATGTCTTAATGTGAAAATTCTTAGAGGTAAACATCATGAAATACCAAACAAGATTTGAGGCCGACCTGCATTGTCATACGACTGCTTCAGACGGGATCCTTACACCGGAAGAAGTCGTTAAGTCTGCCGCAGAAGTCGGATTGAAAGCTTTGGCCATCACGGATCATGATACCATTAATGGCTGGAGGGAGGCAGGGCGGGCTGCAGCCAAGACTGGACTCTGTCTGGTTAAAGGCATCGAGATTAACACCGACTGGGTCGGCAAGGAAGTCCATATCCTCGGGTATGGGTTACAGGAGGGCAATGAGGTCCTTCATATCAGGCTACAAGAACTGCGGGAAAAAAGAGTGCAAAGAATAAGAAAGATCCTTCAGAAGCTGGAACAACTTGGAATCACCCTGACATTTGATGAAGTAAGTCAGTTTGTGAACGGAGATTCTGTCGGACGACCCCATGTGGCTCAGGCCATGATTAGGCACGGGTATGCCGCTAATCTGAAAGACGCTTTTGAGAGATTTTTAAAGATAGGAAGGCCGGCTTACATTCCCAGGTATAAGCTTGATCCTGTCAAAGCTATTACAATTATCAGAGAAGCCGGAGGCGTAGCCGTGCTCGCGCATCCGGGCAGCCAATGTACAGAACCCGAGATTGCCGCCTGGGTCGACTCAGGGCTGCAGGGAATTGAAGTCTATCATCCCGACCACGGTGCGGAGGAACGAAATTACTTTAGAGCACTGGCAGAAAGGAAGAGCCTTCTGATTACAGGCGGATCTGATTTTCATGGTCATGCGATTAAGCCTGGCATAAAATTAGGCTCTTGGGGAGTCGGTATGGAGACCATTCAACAAATTGAGCAGCTGAGGAGGAAGAAGACATGAAGCTCGCAGCAAGAATGGGAAGTCTGCAAACATCGATTTTTTCACAATTGGCTTCGTTGAAAGAAGAGCTTAAACGTGAAGGGAAAACGCTCATTGATCTCAGTGTAGGGAGCCCTGATTTGCCTCCGTCCCTGGAGATCAGAAAAATAATCAGTGAGCAGAGCCTCGATGAAAAAGCGTATGGTTATACACTGACCAGAGGAATTCCGGAGTTTCGGGAAGCTTGCTCATTATGGTATAAAAGAAGATTTAACGTTGTTATTGATCCTGCGACGGAAGTGCTTCCGGTCATGGGTTCCCAGGATGGTCTAACGCATATTTTCTGGGCATTTATTGATAAGGGTGACGCTGCTTTTATCCCTGATCCGGGTTATCCGATTTATTCAGACGGATTGGCGCTGGTCGAAGGTGAAAAGGTTACACTGCCGTTATTGGAAACGAACGACTTTCTGCCGGACCTTAATCGAATTGCCCCCCAGACCGCTGACCGGGCCAAATTGATGATCCTCAACTATCCAAATAATCCAACTGCTGCAGTTGCATCGATGGCTTTCTTTAATGAAGTTGTTAGGTTTGCCTCCGAACATGAAATTGTGGTTTGCCATGATGCTGCGTATACGGAACTGGCTTTTGACGGCTATAGTCCGTCAAGCTTTCTGCAGGCCAAAGGAGCAAAGGAGGTAGGGGTAGAGTTTCATTCCCTTTCCAAGTCGTATAATATGGCCGGAGTGAGACTTGGCTTTGTGGTCGGCAATAAAGAAGTCATAAGAGCGCTGGAGACCATCAAATCCAATATTGACTATGGAAGTTTTCAGCCTGTATTGAAGGCCGGAGCTACTGTCTTAAGCGGTGGTGATCAGACCATCCTTGCCAATCAGCAGACGTATAAAAACAGAAGGGATATCTGGGTCGACGGATGTGCCAGAGTCGGCTGGAAGATGAACAGGTCCAAAGGATCCATGTTTGTATGGGCCCCGGTGCCTACGAAGCAAGATTCATTATCCTTTGCGCTTGAACTGGCCAGCGAGGCTGGTGTTCTTATCGTGCCGGGCATTGCCTTTGGCCGGTATGGCGAGGGATATGTCAGGGTTGGCCTGGTTCAGGATGAGACAAGGCTTCAGGAAGCGGTTCAGCGGGTTGGAACTTTTTTAGCCGGGAAGGATTAAAAACAATCTGAAGCGTATAGAATAACTATATAAGAATATAATTCTGTTCCGGGAGATGAAAGTTTGAGCACGAATGAGGAAACCGTCCTGTTAACTCATAGAATTATGGAATTGGAAAAACAGCTTGATAATCTGCGTTTAAGCAGGAGAGTCCTTATGGACCTGCTTGAGCAGATTGAAAAGGAAAATAAGATCCTTACGCAAAAGCTTGATCAAAAAAGCAGATATCTTCAGAAATACAAAAAGATAAACCAGCATAAACCGGTTTATTCGCAGGATTTTGAATTATATGAACTTAAGGATTATTTGAAAGAATAGCAGTTTAAAGCCTTTGCTTGGGCTATTTTCGCAATGGATGGCCGCTTTCGTCAAAAGACGCGCTTGCATCGTACTACGCTTGACGTTGGCCATCCATTGCGGAGACATAGTCTGTAGTTTGTGAAAGTTTGTTTTAATAGTTCAAGTTACTTTGGAATTACTGTACGGGTAACTTTGAAACTAGTGCCGGTTGTCGGCTTGATGGAGGATTTCTTCCAAAGAATTTTGTGGGGTATGGTGATTTTGGATTAAGCACTGGATTTCAGGAGAGAGTCCGGCCCGGGCGGCCAGCCGTTTCCCCCAGTCAGGATGTTGAGTGTAAATCACCACCGTCTTGCCAAAAACTGATTTGCTTTGGCGGATGATGTTTTTGGTCCGTTCAGGTAAATAATTAAAGATAACAATAAATATCCTCTGCCACAGAAGCAGATGAATCACGGATTTTCCGCAGTCATGGAGAAGCGCACCACTTAAAAGGCTATGGTAAACTTCTTTTCCATAACCATTTTCAATAAAACTGCTTCGTTCCTGAATATCCCGGGCGACATCGAGTGCATGCCTCTGTTCTGTAAGGGTCTGCTTCAGAAATAGCTGTCTTTCCCGCTCCGACAGTACGGTATTTAGCCAGGAGTATTCATTCTCATTTACAACCGGGTGCAACGCATTGAGTAATTGTTTGATCCGATAGAACATCATTCAGTTCCTTTGTATTTTTTGCTTTAATCCCATCCCTATTCTATTATACCCTTACTATTTACAATTTCCAGTGCTTTAATAAGCATGATGATGGATCATCCTAGATAGCTTGCTTTGGAATTAAATTCTTTGTTATCATTTGTACATTAGGGTATGTTATTTTATATTACATTACACATTTTGCAGATGAAGTCACATTCGGGGGGATACGATGCGCCATAAATTTGAAGATCAGCTTCAGGAGCTTAAGAAAAAAATAGTAGAAATGAGCGTGTTAGTTGAGAAGGCGCTGGAACAGGCCATGGAAAGCTTGAAGAACAGGGATATGGCTCTGGCGGAAAAGGTAGTCAGCGATGACGGCCTGATCAATGATTCTGAGCAGGACATCGAACTGCTCTGTACCCACCTTGTTGCAACCCAGCAGCCGTTTGCCTCGGATCTCCGCAATATTGTTGCGAGCTATAAAATCATTTCCTCTCTGGAAAGAATGGGCGATCTATCCGTCGATATTGCCAAAGTATCCTTGCGGATTGGACCCGATCCACTGATCAAGCCGTTGATCGACATGCCGAAAATGGCTGAGATCGCAATCCAAATGATGCGTACGGCCGTCCAGGCTTTTATCTATGAAGATATTGAACTTGCACGGTCATTGGCTGAGACCGACCACAAAGTGGATCATTACTATAAATTGATTTTTAACGAACTTAACGAGATGATGGCACAAGATTCGGCAATATCTGGCCAGGCTGTCTACCTGCTTCTAGCAACCCGCTATATCGAAAGAATCGGGGATTACTGTACGAATATCGGGGAAGAAGTTATTTATATGCAATTAGGCGTTAGGGAAAATTTAAACAAATAGACAGAAATATATATAAAAAATTTATATTCTATCTTGACCATCAGCTAAAGAACCCGGGTTTACCCGGGTTAATTTTTCTATAATTTTATAATTGAAAAAGATACCTTGTCATTTCCTGCCTTTATCAAGCGTAATAATAAAAAAACAGCTTGTAAAGGGAGGATTTGACTTGAATATAAAATGGAAGGAATTATGGGATGCTAATCCGGACATTTTTAGTGTATCCGGATGGGAAGAATGTCCAGAAGAGGTCAGGAAAGGTTGGCATCTGCCTTCCCAGTTTGATTATTTCAGTGCCGGGGATATCAGTTTCAGAGTCGGGATCATCGCTGCGCAGGGAGTTTACCGGGAGGAAGACTTCCTTCTAGGAGGGATTTTGTGGGGAGGGCATCTAGGAAATGGCAGCAGGACTTTGATTTATTATGTGGCAAAAGAATTTTCTCCTGTATTTTTAGGTGCGGTTTCTCAAATAGGAGGCATGCTGTTTGCCAGGACGGTTTTTTGGCGGGAAAAATTAACCCCAAATTTATATGTCCTGTCAGAAAAAGATTACGATAAAGGCTTTTTTCGGCTGGATACAGGAGAGTTGCACCCCGGTTGGGAACACTGGCAAAGAGAATTAAATCCGGTGGCTTGGAATCACCTGATGGTGATCAACCGCTATTTTGAAAGCTTGGCTAAGAGAAGAGTCCGGGCAGTATCCGAAAAGAATAAAATCACCTATTGCTGGGGAAATATTCAAATTGCCGAGTTTAAAAAGAAAGGGAACAAGTTTGAACTGTCTACTAAAGTAAAATGGACCAGGAATAAAAATATTGCTTCCAAATTTCTAAAGTTGGGATGGGTCGATTTTTCCGGGAATCTTAATGATGAATTTTGCAGAGCCATTAACGGGATACTGGAACTGCTGGAAAATATGGAGATCAATGGCAGCCTTGATTCCAGGGAATTATTAGATCTTAAGATAATCTATGACAGGGAATTTATCCCCCAATATTTTGGAAAGTACCTGGAGGTTCCTTGGTATCCAAGAGACTTCAGTGATTTGATTGAAAGCCGGCAACTGTATTTTTTCCAACGGGATCAATCTATTAGGATTATTAAACCTATTCTGGAGAAACCATCGCTAAAAATTGTACAAACGCTGCTAGTATTTTCAGCTTTTGAAAACTATGCGAAGCATCATCAAGGTTTTCCGGGATATTCGCAACTGGAGTGGAACCGCAAAATATTCCTTTTTTGCGAAGCCGATTACATGGAAGAATTGCGTCTGTGCCAATCCTGGCTGAAGCAGCCCGACAAATATCCATTGATGATCATGCCCAAAGAATGGCGGACGGAAGGTTTTAAAGGAGTAAAAGATAACTTCATTGCATTCGGGATCGATGCATAGTAAGATTGTGGTAAAGAGAATGATCATTCTAACATTTGTCGGGAAACACGGACGGATAAAGGAGAAAAGATGGTAACCTATAGACACGCAAAGCTAAGCGATGTGGAAGACATTATTAACCTGATCAATTACTATGCTGAACAGGGACTCATGCTGCCCAGAACTCGAAGTGCACTGTATGAGGGAATCAGGGAGGTCATTGTAGCGGTGGAGGATGACCGGATTGTCGGAACCGGCGCTTTACATATTACCTGGGATGATCTCGCTGAGATCAGGGCACTGGCGGTTGATGAAAGCTATAGAGGGAAGGGCTTAGGCCGCAAGATTGTTGAGCTCCTTTTGGAAGAGGCCAAGGAGCTCCATTGCCCCAAGGTATTTACCCTGACGTATCAAGTAGATTTCTTCAAACATATGGGATTCGAAATCACCGAAAAGGATTCAATGCCCCATA
The DNA here is from genome assembly GCF_003590275.1 of Dehalobacter sp. MCB1. Taxonomy (NCBI): domain Bacteria; kingdom Bacillati; phylum Bacillota; class Clostridia; order Eubacteriales; family Desulfitobacteriaceae; genus Dehalobacter; species Dehalobacter sp. MCB1. The sequence continues at coordinate 32,181 of NZ_LXPC01000008.1, forward strand.
AGGTCTGGAAAGAATGCATCAATTGTGTTAAGTTTCCTAATTGTGATGAAAATGCCCTGATTCTTTACTTAAAATAGGGGGTTCAATGACTGTAAAAAGTATAAAAATTTATACGGACGGAGCCTGTTCAGGTAATCCCGGACCGGGAGGCTGGGCGGCAGTCCTAAAATATGGCGAATATGAAAGAGAGATTAGTGGCTTTGAAGCAAATACAACCAATCAACGTATGGAACTGACTGCGGCACTCCAAGGACTGGCAGCCCTGAAAGAACCTTGCAGTGTCCAAGTCCACAGTGACAGCGCCTATTTAATTAATGCGTTCGAACAAAAATGGCTTTCCCGCTGGCAAAAGAATGGCTGGCAGAGTTCTCAAAAGAAACCGGTTGAGAATCGTGATCTCTGGGTATTACTTCTAGAACTCACGGCAAAGCATGAAGTTGTCTGGGTCAAGGTCAAAGGCCATTCTGGACATCCTGAGAACGAACGATGTGACGAACTTGCCCGCAAAGCAATTGCCCAGGCATTAGCTGATTAAGTTTTTAAGATTGGTTTTTCCCTAATAAATCATGCTATTCGCTGTATTTAGTCTTGTTTTTGCAAATAATTTCGTTATAATAATCATAAGGTGAGTTAATAACGAACGGTACATAGATCACTATAATAAATAAACAAAAAAATTAAAGGAAAAGGAATAACCATGTATTCCTTTAATTTTTTGAGTTTTCGTTCAGTATATACAAGCCCTAGTACCCTATTAATTCTAAAATCTTATATATCCTGGCGGCATATTTTTTGCAATACTGCGCTGTCATCAATCACCATACTTCAGTACGCCTCAATCTTTCCTTGGCTTAAAAAAATCTGCTCGCCATTTTATTACAATTTTAGGTTAACAAGGTATCAGATCAAAACGACGATATGGAAGGGATTACGGATGGCAAAATTTCTAGAGTATCAAGGTAAGGAATGGCTTGCCAAAGCGGGAATACCCGTACCGAAGGGCAGGCCGGCATCTTCTCCGGAAGAAGCACAACAAGCGGCAGAATGGATTGGTAAGTCCGTTGCTGTCAAAGGTCAGGTTCAGGCAGGAGGAAGAGGAAAGGCTGGGATTGTGAAATTGGTTAAAACCCCGTCCGAAGCTTCGGCAGCAGCAGCTGAAATACTGTCCAAGATAGTAAAAGGGCTCCCCGTCAGACAGGTTTTGATTGAGGAAAAACTGGCGATCAAAAAAGAATATTATTGTTCATTTGTCATTAACAATGCGAGAGACGCCCGCTGCCCGATGCTGATGTTCAGCTCAGAAGGCGGCATGGATATTGAGAGTGTTCCTGAAGAACTGATTTTTAAGATGAATATCGACCCCATTTTTGGTCTGCAGATTTATGATGCGATTGACTTCTGTGCCTCTGCCGGCATTCCTAATAAAGACTTGAGCAAGTTTGCTTCTTTTCTGACCAAACTGGCTCAAGTGTACAAAAAGTATGACTGCCAGACCCTGGAGATCAATCCTTTTGTCATGACGGAGGATGGAAACCTGATCTGTGCGGACTGTAAAATGGAGATTGACAATAGCTCGGTGGGCCGTCATCCGGAATTTGACATTAAAATTGCCCGCGATTTGCCTGGTGAAGTCACCGAACTCGATATGATCGGCTGGAGCATTGAAGAAACAGATGCCCGCGGTACGGGCTTCCTGATGAATATGGGATACGATGAAGTAAGTCCCGGCTATATCGGTTATCACCCAATTGGCGGTGGTTCGGCGATGATGGGACTCGATGCACTGAATCAGGTAGGGCTTAAGCCTGCCAACTATGCCGACACAAGCGGCAATCCTGTCGGATCCAAAATATATCGTGTTGCCAAGTGTGTATTATCGCAGCCCAATATTGATGGTTATCTTCTTGGCGGTTTTATGATGGCGAATCAGGAGCAATGGCACCATGCCAATGCGATTGTCAAAGTACTATGGGAAGAGCTTCCCAAGAAGCCCGGCCTGCCTTGCGTTCTATTACTCTGCGGCAATCGCGAGGATGAATCCATGGAGATTCTGTGCAAGGGCCTGGCAGAGCTGATGACTCCGGACGGGATTGGCAAAAGAATTGAAATATACGGAAAAGAGCATGTCACAGATACTAAATTTATTGGTCAAAGACTTCTGGCTCTGGCCAAAGAATACAGAGCAGAAAAAGATGCTCAAAGAAAGTAGGGAAATGCCATGCTGGAAATCAAAGAAAAAAGTATTACCATAAGCATCGATACCAGCAAGTGTGACACATGTGAAACCAAAGCGTGCGCAGCAGCTTGTAAAAAATATGCCAGAGGACTGCTCCAAATTGCCGACGGAAAACCATCCGTCGAGCATCTGGGTGCGGAGGAAGTTCTCCGGCTTGGAACAGAATGTCTGGCTTGTGAGATCGCTTGCAAGTTCGAAGGGAATAAGGCTTTGACCATCGATGTTCCGATTACGGGCCTTGATGCCTATCAGGCCAAACGTGGTTTACAATAGTTTATTTCAAAACTAAAATGAGGGATAAGAATGGGCATTTTAATCAGTAACCAGTCTAAAGTCATTATCCAGGGAATTACCGGCCGTGAAGGGTCTGTAAGAACCAAATACATGAAACAATATGGTACCAAAGTCATCGGCGGAACCAGCCCCGGAAAAAAAGGGGACGAGGTTCATGATATCCCCGTCTATAATACGGTTAAGGAAATTGCCAGAGAACAAGGTGAAATTGACTTTAGCGTCATCTTTGTGCCGGGCAGCGTTCTAAAAACCGCTGTTTTTGAAGCTGCCGACGCGGGCGTCAAAAATATCATTCCGTGCGTTGAAGGAACACCTATCCATGATATTATGGAAATGGTCGCTTATTGCAAGCTGAGAGGAACCCGCTTAATCGGCCCAGGATCCATTGGCATTCTGACACCGGGAGAAGCAGTTGTCGGCTGGCTTGGCGGCAATGTCGAGTGGGCTAACAAGTTCTTCAAGAAAGGTAATATTGGTGTCTTTTCGCGCAGTGGCGGACAATCAGGGACCATCCCCTGGGTACTAAGAGAAGGTGGTTTCGGCGTAAGTACAGTCGTTCATACCGGAACCGAGCCTGTACTTGGAACATCTATGGCTGATTTGCTGCCCTTATTCGAAGCAGATCCTGAAACAAAAGGTGTAGCCGTCTATGCCGAGATCGGCAGCTCTCAGGAAGAGGAATGTGCCGATGTGATTGCGGAAGGCAAATTCACAAAACCTTTTGTGATCTACGTGGCTGGAGCATGGGCTCCCGAAGGCCAGCGTTTTTCCCATGCTTCTAATATTGTTGAACGCGGACGTGGGTCCGCGAAGAGCAAAATTGAAGCTGTTCTTAAAGCAGGCGGTTTTGTCGCTGAAACTCCAATAGATATCCCAATTATTTTGAAGGAGAAAATAAAGGAATAATTATTAATTCCAGTAAAAATAGGAGGCATCTTAAAATGGCTGTTATGAGATCGATTCTCTACGTACCGGGAAATAACCCGAAGATGGTTGAGAAAGCGCCAAGCTTTCCTGCTGATATCATCACACTGGATCTGGAGGATTCCGTACCACCGGCGGAGAAGGAAAATGCACGCAAAATTATTGCCGAGAATTTGAAATATGCCGGGTCCAATGGTTCCCAGGTTTATGTCAGAATTAACAACTGGGAAACAGAATTAACCAACGATGACCTTGAGGCTGTCGTTTGGGAAGGCCTTCATGGCGTAACGCTTGCTAAGACCGGACATCCTGATGATGTTAAACGTCTGGATTGGAAACTCGAAGAGTTGGAGCGCCGCAGGGGTCTGGAAGTGGGTTCCATCAAAATTTCTATGCTGCTTGAAACAGCAAAAGGAATTATGAATGCGTATGAGTGCTGCATGGCCAGCAAACGTAACGTGAATGCTATTTTTGGTGCAGTAGATTATTGCCGCGACATGCGGATCAAACTGACCTCCGAAGCGAATGAGCAGCTGTGGGGACGCGCCAAAGTTGGTGTTGCCTGCCGTGCAGCCGGTATTGTAGCAATTGACGCACCATTCGTTGCTTACCAGGATATCCCCGCTTTTGAAAAGAACGTTGCCGACGGCAAGCAGATGGGCTATGAAGGTCGTATGATTATTCATCCGGGTCAGGTTGGACCGTCCAACCGTCTGTATGCTCCGGATCCGGCCGATGTCGAATGGGCTAACGGCGTTGTCAAAGTATTCGAAGAAGAGGGTATTGCCAAAGGAAAAGCAGCCGTATCCTACAACGGAAAAATGGTGGATACTCCCGTATACCTGAATGCCAAAGATATTCTGGCTGCTCAAGCTGAGATTGAAGCGAAAGAAGCTTGAGCTAAGGTTGCTCTAAAGTTTTATATGACTCGAGTGACACAATGTCTGGCTACCCTGTAGGGGCGGCCAGACATTGTGATATCCGCTATTTAATCCATTCAAATCAATATAACGTATTGATCCCAACATCAGAGGATAATTTCACCGATTCTGATACTTACTTTCAAAAACAAAATGGTTGATTTTTTGTTTTCATTCATGAGATAATTTAACGAAACGCTTTCATAATTTGTTTACATAAGCAATGTGTCAAATAACGACAATGTATTACTTAAAAAAGCATACTGAATAAAAAAGACTTAAGCCAAAAATAAAACGAAAAAAACCACAAAGTGAGAGGAAGATGTGAATGTCCCGGATTAAAAACCTGCGTGAAGAGGCTTTAGCGTTTCACGCCGTAAGGCCTGGTAAACTTGAAGTAAAAGTAACGGTTCCTGCCAATGACAGGGACGATTTGACGCTCGCCTATTCCCCAGGAGTGGCTGATCCTGTGAAAGAAATTGCAAAAGATTTAGCGAATCTCGATGTTTACACCAATCATGCCAACTATGTCTGTATCGTTTCCGATGGAACAGCCATTCTCGGACTTGGCAACCTTGGCCCAGCAGCGGCTATGCCTGTCATGGAAGGAAAAGCCCTTCTGTTTAAAGCCTTTGCCGACGTTGATGCATTCCCCATTTGTGTAAATACGAATGATATTGATAAAATTGTTGAGCTTGTCGAGTTAATGGCCCCGACCTTTGGCGGTGTTAACCTTGAGGACATTAAAGCTCCCGAATGTTTTGAAATTGAAGGAAAGTTAAAAGCCCGCAATAATTTTAAAGGCCCGATCTTCCATGATGATCAGCATGGAACGGCTGTCGTTACCTTGGCGGGTCTTTTTAATGCGCTGAAGGTTGTCGGCAAGAGTATAGATGAAATCAAAGTTGTAACGAACGGCGCCGGAGCTGCCGGGATTGCAATTATCAAGCTGATGATGAGTATGGGACTGAAGAACGTTATTATGTGCGATACCAAAGGTGCGATTTATAAGGGACGCCCTGAAGGTATGAATAAATATAAGGACGAAATCGCTGAAAAGACAAATTATGAAATGTGCACAGGCAGCCTCAGAGATGCGATCAAGGGTGCGGACGTCTTTATTGGCGTATCAGCTCCAGATTCCATTGACGAAGAGATGATTAAATCCATGGCCAAAGATCCGATCGTCTTTGCTCAGGCCAATCCGATCCCGGAAATCTGGCCGATTAAAAGAGCTCTCGATGCCGGTGCTGCTGTTATCTCGACCGGACGCTCCGACGTTATCAATCAGATCAACAACGTCCTGGCTTTCCCGGGAATGTTCCGCGGTGCGATTGATGTTCGCGCGACCGATATCAACGATGCGATGAAGATCGCTGCCGCCCAGGCCATTGCCGACTGCGTCAAACCGGAAGAATTATGTGCTGACTACATTATCCCAAGTGCCTTTAATCCCGAAGTTGCCGCTGCTGTCGCAGCCGCAACAGCTAGAGCGGCAATTGAATCCGGTATTGCCAGAAATCCGATTGATCCTGCCTTAGTGGCAGAAAATCTGAAGAAGAGACTGGCGAATCAATATAAGTAGGATTTGCGAATAAAAGTACTAAAGTATCAATAAGAAATCAAAAAAGCTTCAGATAATAAAGCCGCCGACAGATTTTGTCGGCAGCTTTAATTTTAATCAATAAATACAATGTAATTTACCTAATATATTCAAATAATTTATCTGAAATATTCAACATTGTAATCAATGAAATATGTCGAATTTTTTATATTAATAGAATATAATGAAAAAAATAGGTAGCTATCGGCATGTGGAGAAATCAGGAATTCATGGTGAGGAAGTTAAAAGACCGGCGCATTATATTTTTGCATGTCGCTTAGACATGTAAGGAAGAGAGATATTTCATGAATGATAACTTCTATAAGCAAATAGTCCAAGAATCCCCAATAGGGTATGCTTATCACAGAATCATATGTAAGGATGACGGGATCCCTTGCGATTATGAATTTATAGAAGTAAATTCTGCATTTGAAACCTTCACGGGATTAAAGGGCTCAGAGATAATCGGTAAAAAGATTACCGATATTTTAAAAGATATTCGTGACAATGCATTTGACTGGATAACATACTATGGCGAAATAGCGATCAATGGCGGGAAAAAGGAATTTGAACAGTTCTCAGAATCGTTAAACAGATGGTATAGAGTCAATGTGTATTCTCCTGAGAAGTATTATTTCATTACGCTTTTTATCGATATATCTGCACAGCAGCAGCAGCTCATGGATATTATCGAATTTCTTCCGGACGCCACTCTTGCTGTAAATAAGGATAAGCAAATCATCATCTGGAACAAAGCGATTGAGAAAATGACAGGTATCCCTGCATCAGAGATGATTGGCAAAGGTGACTACGCCTATTCTATTCCATTTTATGGCCAGGCTAGGCCGCAGCTAATGGATTTGGTCTTTACGGATAGTGAAGAAATTAAGACCCAATATTTCAACCTTACCTCTCAAGAAAATAATTATATGGCGGAAGCGTTTTGTCCTGCCCTTTACAATAAGGGATCTTGGGTTTCTATCAAGGTATCTCCCCTGCACGATCTGTCGGGTAACATTATTGGTGCGATTGAGAGTATTCGCGACATCAACGAAAATAAGCAGGCAGAGGCTACAATGAAATTTAAGACGGCTTTTCTTGAGGCACAGACAAACGCATCCCTGGACGGAATATTGGTTGTTGATGAGAATCATACAAGGATGCTTACTAATCACCGAATGTTTGAGCTGTTCAATGTCCCCCAATATATTATTGATGACGAAGATGATACTTTACTGCTTAAGCATGTTGTTAGCTTGACCAGGGATCCTGAACGATTTTTAGAAAAAGTGACATATCTTTATGATCACATCAACGAGACTAGCCGTGACGAGATTGAATTAAAAAGCGGGATGATTCTGGACAGACATTCTGCGCCTGTGATGGACAAGGAAGGGAAATACTATGGGAGGATATGGACTTTTCGCGATATCACCGACCGCAGAAGGCTTGAAACAGCTCTTGCAAAGGAAAAAAATCTTTTAGAAACAACGCTGATTTCTGTGGGAGACGGAGTCATTTCCACGGATGATAAAGGTAATATTGTATTTATTAATAGGGTTGCGGAATTCTTAACAGGATGGACGCAAGATGAGGCAAGAGGAGAACCATATGAAGAAGTATTTAATATTATTAATGAGATTACCAGAAGTAAGTGCAAAAACATAATTAAAAAAGTACTTGAAAGCGGAAAGACCATCGAATCGGCTAACCATACCATATTGATTTCAAAAGACGGTACTGAGCGGTTTATTGAAGACAGTGCCGCACCTATTGTGCAAGAAAACGGAGAAATCATAGGTGTGGTCTTAGTATTCAGAGATTTTTCCGAGAAAAAACAAAAAATGGAAGAAATTAAATACTTGAGTTATCATGATCAACTTACCGGACTGTATAACCGAAGATTTTACGAAGAAGAATTAAAGAGACTCGATACAGAAAGAAATCTTCCGCTAACCATTGTGATGGGTGATGTCAACGGATTAAAACTTATTAATGATTCCTTTGGGCATGCCATGGGCGATAAGCTTTTAAAAAAAGTGGCTAAAGTACTGAGGAAGGGATGCCGTGCTGACGAGATCGTTGCTAGGCTAGGCGGGGACGAATTTATTATTCTATTGCCGAAAACGGATGCGATTGAAACGGAGAAAATACTCACCCGGATCAGGGACCTTTCCTCAGGAGAAAAAGCTGGATCTATTGATATTTCGATTTCCTTTGGGTATAAAACAAAGATAAGTAAGGAAGAAGATATCCAGGAGATACTAAAAAATACGGAAGATCAGATGTATAGGCACAAACTCTCCGACAGCATGAGCACGAGGAGTAAAACAATAGACCTGATTATGAATACGCTATATGAAAAAAGCAGTAGGGAAATGTTACATTCGAAAAGGGTTGGAGAAATCTGTGCGGCGATTGCAACAAAGATGCATTTTGATAAAAATGATATCAGCCAGGTTAGAATAGCCGGATTGATGCATGATATAGGGAAAATAGGAATTGACGAAAAAATCCTGAATAAGCCTCGGCAATTAAATCAGGATGAATGGAATGAAATCATGAGACACTCTGAAATAGGCTACCGGATATTAAGCTCAGTCAATGAATTTTCGGAGATAGCCAATTTTGTTCTCGAGCATCATGAAAGGTGGGGAGGACAAGGATACCCCAGGGGCATTAAAGGGGAAGAGATTTCATTACAAGCAAGGATTATAGCCATTGCTGACGCGTATGATGCGATGACAGTTGAAAGATCATATAGAAAAGCATTAAGTAATGAAGAAGCGATCAATGAAATATTACAATGTTCCGGCACACAGTTTGATCCGCAGATTGTCAGCGTATTCATTGAAAAGGTCATAGGCAAGAACTTAATCTGAAGTCCCGGAAACTCGAAATTTTATGAGGAGGTCATAGTAGTAACAAGGCCCTTTCCGTTTCGACAAACTTAGAAACAATATGAAACTATTTGACCAAGGAATTTAAAGCAAAAAAGAGAATATCTCTAACGTTAGCGTAAAGCCTTTTTCTGAATGACTTATGACAATGCGTTGTCACGGTTGGCGACCAGATCGCCTGGAACAGAAAAAAGGCCCAAGTCAGGACAGGAAGATTGAAAGGAGGTATGTCAGGCGGTCAGGAAGTACTTAAGCGGCTGGGAGTAATTAATAGCAGTAAACGAGCAATTTCTTGCAGGAGTGGTATTTGGCTGAATACCGCTGGTCCTAAGAACCTGAACGTCGGGCAGTCAATCTTCAGAATTGGTTTGGTTAGGAAAGATTCAAAATTAAAAAGGTCTGCCTGAGGTTAATCCGGTCGGAAATGGCAGACTCAACAAAAGGAGCCCTAAAATGGCTCCTCTTTTTGACGGAAAAACGTTTCAATTTAATTCTTGGATCGAAGCCTCATCTCTGTCCAGTTTTTTGATACAGGCGCTGAAGCGTTCTCTTAGTGAGTGGTCTGTTACGGCTTCCCGCATCTGGCGCAGTAAATCGATGGTCCGCCTTAAGACCGCGATAATATCTCCTTCATCCAGGGTGCAGAGTTGCTGAAGCTCGATTAATGCAGCACCTTTGCTCCAATGATACGCAAGGACGGCCGCTCTGGATTCAAAGCGCACAGCGTCAGGCCCGCAGATGCTCTGAATATAATTCATCATTTCCCTGACAGGCTTAAAATCAATCTGGTCAAACTTCTGGAAATACTCATTACGTTTGCTTTCGTAATCAATACAGGAAATCAGCGCGGTCAGCTGCTCATCATCCAACTGTTCGATGATCCCTGAGTAAATCAATTCGGTTACCAGGATTTCCTGTACATAAATATATCTGGCGAGCTCCCCCCGCGGCAAAAGCATGTCATTTTCAATATAACCCATTTGCTGCAGCAGGGCTTTTTTTCTTTCAAATTCGGAATTAAAGGTGTTGTAATCCGGCATTGAGAACAATTGATTTTTGAGATTTGAAATTTCTTTTTCAAGGTTGATCCACTTTCCGGCGAAGGATTTACAGCTATCGTTTTGTTTTCTGGTACATTTCTGGGGAGCAGTCTTAAGGATCTTCTCCCATTTCATAATTTTTCGGTACATCTGACGACCGAAAATCTTATTGCGGCGTCGCGGGTCCAATTTGTCAAAGGCTTTATGAAGCCTGTCCAATTCTTTCTTTTTCGGGTAGTAATTCAGCGGACACCGATAGGTCCCGACATGCTCACAGAGGTTCTCTTTGGCTTGGGCTGATTGCTCGGACAGAAGACGAATCTCTTCTTCCGTTTTCTGAGCGGTCAAGATATAGGAATGAGCAGCAAAACTTTTTTTGAAATAGGTTTCAATTTGCTCCGACGATAATGTTGCCAGGAGATTCAAAACTGTATTATAGGAAAGTCGGAACTGACTGGTCAACGGTTCTAACTTGGCAATATCAAATTTTACCGGCGGTTCTTTTTCAAAGTAATTCAAATCAACAATCGCAAAGGAATAACCGATCTCGTCAATACCGCGTCGGCCGGCTCTGCCGGACATCTGAAAAAATTCGTGGTTTGCCAGAGCCCTGAAGCTGCGTCCGTCGTATTTGTTTAGAGAATCAAAGCAAACGGCCTTGACAGGGTAGTTGATCCCGACACTGAAGGTCTCGGTACAGTACAGAACGGAGATCGTCTTCGCCAGAAAAAGGTCCTCTACGACGGATTTCTGCAAAGGCAGCAGCCCGGCATGGTGATAGGCAATACCTTTCCGGCAGACTCTGAATAACTTGCGTGTGGAAGAGGACCAAGTATCTTCAGAACCAAAATGCTCCAAAAAGATGTTTTTCACTTCTTTGCTTTGTTCCGGCGACAGGTAGTTTTTGATATTGGCCAGTTCATGCGCTTTATCGGCACATTGCTTTCTGCTGAATACAAAATAGAGGGTAGGAAGATATTGTTTCTCAACAGTTTTGATCAGGTCAAGATGTGACGTAGGTTTAAACAGCGGGGAATTATCGGTTCTGTCCGTGGATTTAAGCTTCTGATAATAGAACCTGATCAGGTCATCATAGCCGATGATACCGGTGTCCTGACAGAAATAATAATATTCCAGAGGAACAACCCTTTGCTGTTCCTCGATCAAGACAACGGTGTCTTTGCGGATGTCCTCAATCCAGCCCTTCAGTTCCGCGGCATTGGCAATTGTGGCACTTAAGCCCAGAATCTTAATGTTTGGCAGAGCAAGAATGATGGATTCTTCCCAGACTGTACCTCTGTCCTCATCATTGAGCCAGTGAATTTCGTCAAAGATAATATAGGAAACGTGCTCCAGTTCAGGATCATTGGTAATGACCTGATTACGGAAGATCTCTGTGGTCATGATCAGCAACGGGGCGCCAGGATTGATCACAACATCCCCGGTCATGATCCCGACGGTCTCGCTGCCAAATTGGCGGGAAAAATCTTTAAATTTCTGGTTGCTTAACGCTTTTATCGGTGCTGTATAAATAATCCGTTTGCTTTCCCGAATCGATTTTTCAACCAGATAATCTGCGACCATTGTTTTCCCTGTTCCGGTAGGAGCTGAAACAATGACGGAATGTCCCTGATTAATTGCTTCAATCGCATCCATTTGAAATTGATCGAGCTTAAGTCCCTGATACTCGGAAATCATGCTGATCACCTGCTTTATTATGAAGTCGCAATCATTGTAACAGAGTAAATAACGATAATCAAATCCATACCCATACAAAAGCAAAAACGCCTCATATTATTTGAAGCGCCTTTGCGACTGTCAATCAATCCCTTAGCAGGTTTATTCTTCTTTCTGGTCAAGCGGATGGGACGGGAAAGCCGCAACTATCTGGGCAGCACCAACGACTTCTGCCAAGACTCGGGCTTTGTCCGGAAACATTTGTGATTCAAAGTGCGTCATGACTTCGCCTTTTAAGGAAACATAATATCTCGGGGGGAAGCGGTTTAGTACAAAAGCCATTATGTCGGCCTGACACCGTTCGCATTTGCAAGGGATATTGGCGACGGGCAGATAATCTTCCAATGTTTTCTTCACAATGACTTCACTAAAATTTTTTAGTTCATACATTCGTCTTATCCTCCCTGGAAAAAGATGCTTACCCTATTTTAACATATCAGGCCAGAGGGTAAAAGAACCCCGCAGGATTTCGAAAAAGTTTTCAGGTATGGATGTTTGCTTTTTATCGTATCATTAAAATTGGACAATTTGGGCTGATTATCATATGATAGTACTGACCGTATACCGGGCAAGATGGTACAAGGAGAGAGAAAATGGATTTTGAAGGTAAAGAAAAATCAGAATACGTTAAAGAAACGTTTAACGCAATTGCCGGGAAATATGATCTGATGAATTCCCTGATGAGTATGGGGATGGATAATTCCTGGAGGGCCAAAGCAGTCAGAATCGTCGAGGCTAAACCTGGAATGAAGATGATTGACCTATGCTGCGGGACCAGTAAGCTTACAAGGGAGATTGCTGCCGCCGTCGGGGATTCCGGTCGGGTTACAGGGGTGGATTTTTCAGAAGAAATGCTGGCTGTCGGCCGGAAAAATATCGAAAATGACCGGTATAAAGCGAGCATCGAGCTTTTGCAGGGTGATGCGATGAGCCTGCCTTTTACCGATAACAGTTTTGACGGAGCAACCGTTGGCTGGGGGCTCAGGAATCTTCCCGATCTTCGCCGCGGAATCCGGGAAATGATTCGTGTTGTCAAACCTGGTTCCATGGTCGTATCTCTGGATATGGGAAAGCCGACCATACCGGTTTTCAAACAGCTTTACTGGCTGTATTTTGAGAAGATCGTTCCGTGGCTGGGAAAAGTCCACGGCGGAAAACAAAAAGAATACACGTATCTTTTTGATTCGGCCTGTGAATTTGAATCTCAGCGACAGCTCGCCCAGATCTTTGCTGAATGCGGACTTCAGGATACGGGATATAAAAATCTTGTCGGCGGTGTCGTGGCGATCGTGTATGGCCGAAAACCAAAATGAATCAAATGCATCAATAAAAAATAATGAATTATATAAATAGATAACATTAGACAACAATAATACAGTCAATAAAATATAAATTATCCCCAGTCAATCGGGGATAATTTTTATTTTTACAACAAAGGATAATACAGATAATCGTTTTCCATTTAATCGGGATCAACATTTTGGAAGGGATTATTTGCTGACATAATTCATTCGTTTCAGTGAAAGACTAGTGCTGAAATATTAAAAACGGAGGTGTTTTTTTATATGCGGGTCATGGATATTATGTCAACGGACGTAAGCTGGGTGGACCCGGCAACCAAGGTTCCAGATATAGCCAAAATGATGAGGGATAAAGATATTGGTGCGGTACCGGTCGTTCAGGCAGGAAGAGTATTGGGGATTATAACTGACCGGGATATTGTGCTGAGAGTCATCGCTTCGGACAAGGATGTCAAGCAGGCGACGGCAGAACAGTGCATGACAGCAGATCCAATCTGTATCGATGGAACGCAGGATATCGATACTGTGGCAGAAGTCATGGCAGAATACCAGGTAAAACGTCTTCCGGTGCTGAAACAGGGGCAAATTGTCGGGGTGATCGCCTTAGGTGACCTTGCGATCGAAAATATTCATATCAATGAAGCCGGAGAAGCTCTAAATGGCATATCACGAGGGATCAGCCATTAAGGAAACAGCTTTTGTCGTAAAATAAAGATTCTTTGATTGACACATTTAAGAAAAGGTTGTAAACTGAAAAAAATTAATCACAGGGGAGCTTGTGTGTGCAGGCTGAGAGGAACCAAAAGGCTTCGACCCTTAACCTGATTTGGATAATGCCAACGTAGGGAGAACACTTCGATTATGAGTGGGATATGCTTTACAGGGCATATCCCATTACATTTTTATGGGAGGTTTTATGAATGAAAAAAAACTATCATTTTTAAGCGGCTCTCTTTTGTGGTTTGGTGCTGCCATTTCAATCACGGAGATTTTAACGGGCGCCTTGCTTGCGCCGCTTGGTCTCAGACTTGGTGTGGCTGCAATTGTATCAGGGCATTTCATTGGCTGTATATTATTGTACTTAACTGGACTTATCGGTGCTAAAAGTAAAAGGTCGGCGATGGAAAGCGTAGAACTCTCTTTTGGCAGATTTGGTTCGGTCTTCTTTTCTTTTTTAAATATTTTGCAGCTGGTCGGTTGGACAGCGATTATGATTTTAAGCGGAGCGAACGCACTTGGCTCGGTTGCCAATGATAAACTTGGCTTAGCGGGAAATATGCTTTGGTGCGTATTGATTGGACTTCTAATAGTCATATGGATCCTGGCAGGACTCCAAAATATTGGCAGGCTGAACATCGTTGCGGTTGGCGCACTTTTTATTCTGACTGCAATTCTTGGTGTTATTGTCTTTAAAGGTGGAGTTCTTTTAAAAACAAATGAGATCATGAGTTTCGGTCTGGCACTTGAATTGTCTATTGCGATGCCGGTATCGTGGCTTCCACTTATCTCCGACTACACCAAAAATACGGATCGACCTGTTCAATTTACCTTTGTGAGCACGATGAGCTATTTTTTAGGAAGCTGTTCGATGTATGTAATTGGCTTGGGAGCGGCTATTTTCACAGGCAGTTCTGATGTGGTGCAGATACTTATGAATGCAGGGTTGGGTATTGCCGCCATGTTGATTGTGATTCTTTCTACGGTCACCACGACATTTCTTGATGTCTATTCTGCAAGTGAAAGCATGCTGAATATCCGGCCAAAATGGAACGGCAAAGCAACAGGTATTGCTGTTTGTATTATCGGAACGCTGATTGCCATGTATACGCCGATCGAACAATATGAAAACTTTTTAACTCTAATCGGATCTGTTTTCGTACCAATGGCAGCAATTTTTATCACTGATTATTTTATCCTGAAAAAGCGTGATGACGTAAAAAAGCTCAATTTGGTAAACTCTTGTCTTTGGATTGTGGGTTTTATTATTTACAGATTCTTTCTCAATATCGATACAGTTCTTGGAAGCACAGTACCTGTAGTTCTGATTATGATGTGTTTATGTATCCTTACAAATAAAATGGGCATCACAAATAATCGCAATATCAATAAACAAAAATAACATTACAAATTAGCGAACAAAGAATAGAAAAGAAGGTAAGGGAAAATGTTTAAGCAAATATTAGGAAATGTCAATTCAAATGTGCCGCTTGTCCATGCTATCACCAATTATGTTACAGTCAACGACTGTGCGAATATTATCCTGGCCAGCGGGGGTTCTCCGATTATGGCAGATGATATAGCCGAAGCCGGCGAAATCACCTCGATTTGTTCCGCCCTTATTATAAATATCGGGACCCTGAATGAAAGAACCATAAAATCTATGATTACAGCGGGGAAAAAGGCTAATGAGCTTAAGGTTCCTGTAATCTTAGACCCTGTGGGGGCAGGGGCTTCGGCCTTGCGTAATGAAACAATATTTACACTTTTGAAAGAAGTAAATTTTGCTGTAATCCGAGGGAACATATCGGAAATCAAATTTATTGCTTCGGGAAGCAGTAATGCACAGGGGGTTGATGCCTCAGCCTCTGATGCAGTCACAGCAGATAGCCTGGACAGCGTGGTTGCCTTGGCCCAAGAGCTGTCCAAAGCTACAGGGGCGGTCATTGCAATTACAGGAGCAACCGACATTGTTGCGGACAGTAAAAAGGCTTATATCATTAATAACGGTCACCCCATGATGAGTCGTGTAACCGGAACGGGTTGTATGCTTACAGCCGTGATTGGAAGCTTTGTCGGTGCGAACAAAGCACATGTTCTGGAGGCAACGGCTACGGCTGTGGCCGCCATGGGGCTTTGCGGAGAGCTTGCCTACCAAAGGCTTTGTGAGCTTGACGGCGGCACGAACACGTTTAGAATGCTGCTTATCGATTATATGAGCAAAATTAATGCCGATCTCTTAAAGGACGGTGCCAAAATTGAAAGTAGATAAAAACTCCGTGCTTTTGTATGTTGTCACTGATAGGACCTGGCTTAACGGCAATAAACTTGAAAATCAGGTTGAAGAGATTATCAAAACAGGCGCAACGTTTATTCAGCTTCGTGAAAAGGAGCTTGGCTTTGAAAGTTTTGTAAGAGAAGGTAAAATAGTAAAAGAAATAACTGATAAGTACAACATTCCGTTTGTGATTAACGACAATATTGATGTTGCACTTGCAGTTGATGCAGACGGTGTTCATGTCGGACAAAATGATAGGAATTCAAGGGATGTGCGCATGCTGATTGGAAAAGACAAAATTCTCGGTGTCTCTGTCGAAACAGTTGAGCAGGCCATTCTTGCTGAAAGTCAGGGAGCTGATTATCTTGGTGTTGGTGCGGTATTTTCAACTTCAACCAAAGAGGATGCTGCGGATGTTCCGCTGGAAACACTCCGAACGATTTGCTCCTCGGTCAGCATTCCTGTTGTGGCGATAGGCGGAATCAATGAAAACAATCTTTTACAGTTGAGAGGTAGTGGGGTTAGCGGCGTTGCGATAATATCCGCAATATTCGCCAAACCGGATGTCGCTTCAGCAACCCGAAAACTGCTCTTGCTTGCAAAAGATTTGATAAAATAGACAGAATATTAAGTGATAATTCCGATGTGAATAACGAAATGATTTTTTTGGGGGGAATGGTATGAAAAAAGTACTGACAATTGCTGGCTCCGATTGCAGTGGTGGCGCAGGTATTCAGGCAGATATTAAAACGATCACTGCGCATAAAGTTTATGCCATGAGTGCAGTCACAGCGCTGACGGCGCAGAATACAACCGGCGTTTTTGGCGTCTTGGAAGCATCCCCCGCGTTTGTCGGACAACAACTAGACTGTATATTTACCGATATTTTTCCTGATGCAATTAAAATTGGGATGGTTTCCAACAGTCAAATTATTGCCATCATTGTTGAGAAATTGAAACAGTATCATGCTAAGAATATTGTTGTTGACCCGGTGATGATTTCAACCAGCGGAGACAGGCTTTTAAACGAAGATGCCATGGAGGCTGTTCTAAAGAAACTTCTGCCTATCGCAGACGTCATAACCCCAAATATTCCTGAAGCAGAGGCGCTGTGTGAAATGAAAATTCTGGGCACAGAGGACATGCTTTATGCAGCACAAAAAATAGCAAAAGTACTGAAAGGCGGCGTTCTTCTTAAAGGCGGCCATCTTGCAGACACAGCAGATGATCTGCTTTTTGCGGACGGAAAGGTAATCTGGGTCAAGGGTGAAAGAATCAAGAATTCGAATACTCATGGAACCGGATGTACGCTTTCTTCAGCCATTGCCTGTAATCTGGCTTTCGGATATTCCATAGAGGAAAGTGTGAAAAAGGCAAAAGAATATATTACGGGGGCCTTAAAAGACGGACTTAATTTAGGCAAGGGAAGCGGACCGCTCAATCACTGCTTTGGATTTTGAACAGTAATAGGACACATTCTCTAGAATCTGTGTTATATTAAAGCATGACATCTGACCAAACCAACTTGAAGTTAGGTTAGATGCTAAGCTAATGATGCTAATGGTGGGGACGAGAAGTGGAAGCATTTAAAACAATCACGGGAGAAGCAGAGGCCGAACAAGTCATTGAAAAGTCAAGGTTTATTGCGTTAGTAAAATATATCGAAATTGCAGCAGAAGCCGAAAAAAATATAAAGGAAATCCGGGAAATTCTTCCTAATGCCCGCCATTACGTTTACGCTTACCGTATTCACGAAGGCAGGATTGAGAAAGCCTCAGATGACGGTGAACCGCAGGGTACGGGGGGAAGGCCGGTCATGGAACTGCTCCAACACCGGCAGCTCTGGAACGTCCAGATTATTGTTGTCCGTTATTTCGGCGGCATTCTGCTTGGTACCGGTGGACTTACAAGAGCCTATGGCGGAACAGCCCGCCTTGCATTGGAGAACACAGCGATTGTCCAGCTTGTTCCGCACCAGATCTATGTACTCCGGATTCCGTACTCCTGGTTTGAACAGGTTCGGCACGGCCTGAAGCAAAAAGGCACGGAAAGCGGCAATGAACAGTTTAGTGAAGAAATTGATCTTGAAGTATATATCCGGGATGGAGATCAGGATACTTTTATCGGCTGGCTGGGTGAATTCACCAACGGACAGGTGTCCTGGAAGAATGCTGGGACTGTATTAAAGCCAGTTAGCGTATAGAAAATAATCAGGTAAATTTGCCGGCATTGCTCATTTCTTCGCCTTTGCGATACAAAAATTTTTCTCGGAGGTTTACATGAATTAGTATTGATAAGGTACGAGAGACCCTCGGGGCCTTTTTTTTACGCAAAATATGTAGGTACTGAAAACGCATGGATTAATCTACTGGTACTATTGGGAAACAGAAATAGTCCGAAAGTATCAATTTCTTGTAGAAGACATCATTTCGACAAATTTCCTCTTGAGGGTCTGAGTTTTTATAGATAGAATCCATATAAAACCAAATGTAAAATGATTGTAAACAGAACGTAAATATATTGTAAAAAAGAGCAAGGCTTAACAAATACCTACATATGGCAGCAGCTGATTATATTGATGCTGGGTGGTAAAAATATGAAAATCAGAGAATTTATAAGTTTAAGAAAAATACAGGAATGCAAAAAAGGTCAGGCTATGGTCGAATTTGCACTGGTTTTGCCTATCTTACTACTATTTTTTGGTTTTATTCTGGATGCCGGACGAATTGTCGATGCGCAAGTATTGGTACAGAGTGCAGCAAATGAGGGAATCCGGCAAGTTACCAGCAAGACAAATATCAATGAACAAGTTAAAAATTCCATCAGTGATTATACAGACAGATTGGATTTCGATCAGTTAACCATTGAGGCCAAAGCTGGAGAAACAAAACGGAAGAATTATACGTATCATGCGAACAAAGGATCTCGGTTTCAAGAATTACCAAGCTATTATACATATTTTAACGCGACAGTAACCTTGGAATATGATGTACCGGTGCTTATGCCGCAGTCAAAATTGTTTTTTGGTGATGAATTTAGGGTATTGTCAACATTTACTTCACAGGTGTTTTTAGAGGGGTATCCTGAGGATGGTTAGAGATATGGAACAGATACGTTTGAAGGGAAGGGTATTCAATTTGATGCGCATGCTAAAAAATGAAAATGGACAGGCACTTGTTGAATTTGCCCTGGTACTTCCTTTATTTCTAATGTTAACGTTTGCTGTGATAGATTTAGGGTGGATGATGAATAAGTATCTTACTTTTGATTATGCTTATCGCAATGCGTCTTGGACAATGAGTATAAGCTATGATAGTGATTATTCCCAAACAATCAGTGGAGAATCTGCCAAAAAAGCAATAAAAGAGGCGATGGAAAAGACATCGTCGCTGATTGATGAGGAAGATTTGTCTGTGAGTGATGCCAAGTTAAAATGTTGGACTGAAAAGAAAGACTACTACACGCCCAAAAGTGGCGGCGGTACGGATCAAAATACAAAAAAATGGAGATATGCGCAGATCACAGCCAGTTTAGTTTATACAGTTGAACCGTTGACCCCGGTAGGAAGAGTGATATTCGGAGAACAGTTGACATTTACGAAAAACCTTAAAAAAAATCGACTGATTATGACAAAAGAAGGTTAGCAAATCAAAGCGTGTTAGGTCAGAAAGTAGGTGGCAATATGCCTAGAAACGTTTGCTTGCCGATGTGTAAACTGTTAAAAAATAAAGATGGAAATATCACAATTCTATTTGCTGTCCTGTTAATTGTATTGTTCGGCTTTACAGGACTTGTTGTGGATATTGGCGGGATGTACTTAAATCGTTTACACTTGTTTGAGGTTGGACAAATAATCAGAGATGCGCGTTTTAATGAAACATTGGCGATCGATCATTCGGAAAATCCTGAAGCAACGCTCAATGATATTGCCGACACCTATGCAATATTAAATGGACTGGATGAAAGCCAGGTAAGCGTAGATTATTATCAGACAAAACTGACGGAAACAGAACGGAATTACGAATTGGATATTAATCTTACAGATACCTATGATTGCGTATTTATAAAAATTTTCGGTATTGATACCCAAACAATTAATGTGACCATACATGGAACCAGTACAGCTGCAAAATCACCCCGAATATGGGCTCCAGGCAGAAAGTAGTCTGAAAAATGAGGCCCCCTGTTCCAATCAGGGGGAATTTTTTTAGGCTTAAATCAAAAATCTTGGGATTATTAAAAAAATGAATGATATAATCAGAACATATGAAATCGGTTAAACATTAGGATAAGAAAGGAACAGGCCAGAGGATGAATCAAAGAGATCCGTACTTCGATAACCTGAAATTCATGCTGATTGTTTTGGTGGTTGTCGGTCATATGATTGAACCGCTCATCTATATTCCAATCTTCAAATCCATTTATGCGTTCATTTATTCATTTCATATGCCGCTGTTTGTTTTTATTTCCGGCTATTTTGCCAAGAATATTGATGATCCGAAATATGAGATAAAAATTATCAGCAAACTGGTAATACCCTATGTTATTTTCGAAATAATCTATTCCATTTTTGACTTTTGGATTTTCCATAAGGAAAGCCTGCATTTTACTTTTTTTACACCGTACTGGATTATGTGGTTTTTATTCAGCATGATTATTTGGAAAGCGGCACTGCCTTATGTGGTCAAGATCAGATATGCGCTGCCTGTTACATTTCTTTTCGGCCTTATTGCCGGATATACGGGTGAGCTGGGTTACTACGCGAGTCTGTCGCGGATTGTTGTTTTCTTTCCGTTTTTCCTGGCAGGCTTTTATTTTGAGAAAAAGCATCTGGAAAAGCTGTTGACGAGAAATTGGCGCTTCGCTGCTGTCGGTGTTATGCTGCTAGCTTTTCTGGCCTTCTGTTATTTTGGTCAGAATTATACCGTTTCGTGGTTTTATGGAAGCGCATCTTATCAGGCGCTAGGCGATACGGAATGGTTTGCAGGATTTTACCGAGCGGGTATTTACCTGCTGGCTGTAGTTTTAGGCTTAGGCGTGATGCTGCTGGTGCCTGGCAGGAAGATTCCTCTGGTTTCAGCGTTGGGGCGCAATACGATGTATACGTATCTGCTTCACGGCTTGATCGTGAAGGCCCTTGTTGCCTACGGGTTTTATCAGATTTTACAGACAGGACCGCAGCGAGCGCTGGTAATCATACTTGGGGCAGCGCTGGCAATCATCCTGGCCTTGAACGGAATCAAAAATTTGTTTAAATGGATGGTTGAACCCAAGGTGTCTTTTCTTTTTAAGGAGAACAGCAAACGAAATATTTGAAGACTACATATCGGCGAATATGAGAGAAGTCAAATAATTGATTAATAAATATTTATTGAATTAGAAAATCTCCTTCGGGATACAACTATACGGTTGGTTCTTTGGTGTATTAGAAAGTATTCGTACAATCAAGGAGGGGATTAGCATAGGAATCAAGCTTGCTGTATTTGATATTGACGGCACCCTGGCACCAACGGACGATCCGATTCCTGCCCAGGTAGCCTGTAAATTAAGATCGCTGGAACGTCAGGGGATCAGAATTGTTTTTATTTCCGGTCGGACGGCTTCCTATCTGGCGGGATTGGCCAGGGGAATTGGGATCTGTCAACCTTTGGTTGCAGGAGAAAACGGCGGCGTTATTTTTGAGCCGCTGCGTAAATGGGAGAAAAAGCTTGAAGCTATTCCGCACCAGATAGGTGAAGAAATGAAGCAAGACCTTCTAAAAAGATTTCCGGATCTTTGGTTCCAGCCTAATCAGACGATGCTGACTGCAGCACCTAAGAATTTAGCAAGGATTAATTCACTGCATCAGGCAGCACAAGCTCTGGAAACGGTGAAGAAAAACCATTATAAAATCAATAAATATGATGATTGTGTGGAAATCATGCCTAATCAAAACAGCAAGGGGCGGGCCCTTGCTGTCATCAAAGATATTCTTGATATTTGCAGTGAGGAAGTTATTGTATTCGGAAATACGATTGTCGATTTGCCAATGAAAGACGAAACAAAGGACTTCCTTATGATCGGGGATACCGCCAGAGCCGAAGGCATCTGCAACTACCCGAATTTTGATGAAGCGTTCGGCTATCTCGAAAGCCGTCTATAGTTTATACGATTTCTAGTACATTGGCCTTTAATAATTTGACAAATTATATTCATTCGGGTCTGGTCTGCGCGCCACATTCCGCTCTCGGCAGATAGCGCCCTCCCTGGCGCTAACAGCCGCGCTCCGCATCCATGCTCCGCTTGCGCCGGAACTGTGGCGCGCAGACCCAGCATGAAGGTTTAAATGTCCAGTTATTTAGAGAACGGTATACTAGTATGCGGTGGGACAAAACTCTGCTGTCAACTAAGCTTTTTTAGTATATTGCGGGCGGCGTAGATGCCGCTGGCTGCGGATTGGGACAGGGAGCGTGTAATTCCCGCACCGTCGCCGATCGCATAAAAATTCGGATATTTCGTTTCAAGTTGCTTATTTAGATGTGGTCTGGCGGAATAGAATTTCACTTCAACGCCGTACAGTAGCGTATCGTAATTTGCCGTGCCAGGTGCAATTTTATCCAGTTTATAGATCATTTCAATAATATTATCAAGATGGCGTTTGGGGAGGGCTAGACCGAGATCGCCGGCGTTCGCGGATTGCAAAGTGGGTTTGGTGAATGATTTCATCATTCTTTTTTCATTTGTCCGCCGGCCTTTTACCAGGTCACCAAAGCGCTGAACAATGACACCTTCGCCAAGCATGTTGGAAAGCGTGGCGATATATTTACCGTATTTTAAAGGCTCGTTGAACGGCGATGTAAATTTATTGCAGACTAGCAACGCAAAATTTGTATTGCTGCTGTTCAGTTTATCGTCGGAATAACTGTGGCCGTTTACGGTAAGTACGCCAACGGTATTTTCTGTGACAACATGTCCGCGTGGATTCATGCAGAAGGTTTTGACCAGGTCATTGTATTTCCGGGTGTAGTAATGCAGCTTGGCCTCGTAGACTTCATCGGTGATTTGACTAAACACTTCGTAAGGAAGCTCGACTCTGACGCCGAGATCAATTTGGTTGTTTGTCATTGGGATACTCATCTTCCTGCATAGTGAAGTAAACCACTCGCTTCCAACCCGGCCAACCGCGCAGACCAGACAGTCACAGGAATATTCACCACTGGCTGCGGACAGAATATACCTGTCTTGATCCTGGGAGATATCGGTGATTTCTGTCTTATGTCTGATTTCAATTTTTTCTTTCAAAAAGTTGAAGATATTGGCCATAATTTTAAGATTATTCTCAGTGCCGAGGTGTTTGACTTCGGCCTGGAGAAGATGAAGGTCATTTTGGAGTGCAATTTTCCCGATTTCGCGCGCTTTGGGAGTCTGAGTACTGAAACGTTTGGTCGTTGCGCCAAAGTTAACGAGAATGGAATCCATATACTCTATCAGATCCATGACATGGTCATTGGAAACATACTCATTCAGCCAGCCACCAAATTCGGTGGTAAAATTATATTTTCCATCAGAAAAGGAACCGCACCCTCCGAACCCCTCCATGATCGCACAGGTCGGGCAATTGGCACATTTCGCTGATTTGTTTTCGGTCAGGGGGCATTTTCGGTCGAATATATTGTTTCCTTTTTCAAAAATGCAGATATTAAGCCGAGGGTTGTGTTTGATCAGTTCATAGGCACACATTATGCCGGAAATTCCACCGCCGACAATACCGATATCATAATGTTTCATGATCATAGTCCTCTCATTTCAAATGATTCAACCCATAAAAAAGTATAGCATTTGTCTTTTGGAAAAGGAAGTGAATATCGTTTGCCAAGTCCCGGCATGCTCGTCTACTTTGCTTTTATTCTTTTGATTATCATTGCCATTTCTTTTAAGAAAAAACCGGTAATCATTGCTGCCCTTGGACTTTTGGCAGTAGGCACGCTGGACACCGGCAGCTTCGTTGCGGGGATTCAGGTTGCTTTCCGGGGAGTTCTCCTGACAGCTGCGGATCTGCTTCCGATCATTCTGCTGATTGGATTGGTGGTCGCTATGACCGGTATGCTGAAAGAAACGGAAACGGAAACCATCCTAATCAAACCAATCCTGAAGATTAAAAATGCCGCTTTTTTGTACTGGCTCGCAGGGGCTATGCTTCTTGCCCTAAGTTTATTTTTGTGGCCGACACCTGCAGTTTCCCTGCTAGGGGCTTTGATCCTTCCACTGATTCACCGCAGTCGGATCTCTCCGCTTGGTTTGGCGGTTGGTCTTTGCATTTTTGGCGAAGGAATTGCGCTGGCCGGTGATTACGTAATTCAGGGTGCGCCCGGTCTTACTGCCAGGTCAGCCGGCGTTGCTATGGAGCAGGTCTTATGGCAGTCTCTGCCGCTCGTATGCGGAAGCGGAATCATCGCTTCTTTGATCGGCTTTCGGGTAATGACGGTTCAGCAAAAGAAAAACATTCCTGTGTACAAGTTGGTAGACAACAGGGAACGACTGGACGGCCAGAAGGGGGAGGAGCAGCAAAAGGCGCAAGAACAAGAAGAACAAGAAGAACTTGATGCACTTCCTCCGATAAAGCAAAACCATCAGAGTCAGAAAAGAAAAAGAACGATCCTGGCCCTGACGGCAGCTGCATTTTACTTGCTGGCAGTGATCTGGCTGATCTATGGCAAACTGCGGGGAGACAGTGCCGTAGCGGTTATAGGCGGCGTAACGTTACTTGTCCTGATTCTTGGTACGGTTCTGGCTGATTATAAGACATCGTTTAATACTTTTGGGCGGTATATCCAGACCGGAATGAAGTTTTCGATGGAGGTATTTGCCCCGATCGTTATAATATCAGGTTTCTTCCTTCTCGGGACGCATTCCGGTTACGAAAACGTGCTACTGCACCAAGGAGCGGGTTATCTGGAACAATTGGCCAATAATTTATCTGGTATTGTGGTGCTTAATAAGTATTCCTGTGCCTTGCTGGTGATGCTGACAGCGGTATTGGGGGCAATGAGCGGATCGGGTTTTGCTGCTCTGCCGTTAGCCGGCGGGATTGCAGCAGCTCTTGGACAGGCTGCTGGGATTTCAGCTGTTCCTTTAGCCGTTCTGGGGCAGGTTACGGCGATCTGGACAGACGCTGCAGTGATTCCATGGGGATTTCCGGCTATTGTTAGTGCGGTCACGCAAACAGATGCCGCACAGATTGTCCGGTTGAACGTGCTGCCCTGGCTGGCCACACTTTGCTTCAGCCTCATATGGACCTTATTCAATTATTGAAGCAACAAGGTTGCAGTTGTATTTTATTCGATAAAGAAGGAGAATTTTGTATGATTGTAGAACTACATTGAGAACAATGATAGTCATTTTTAATAGGCGGGAGGATATCGGAAAATGAAGTCTTCGGCAGAAATTCGGGGTTTGAAAATCATCAACATTAATGAAGGAAAGCAAATCAGCACTGTCAAAGACATCATCATTAATTCTGAGGATGGGAGTTTGGCTTTCTTTGTCATCGACCAGCCGTCAGATTATTTTGGTGCAAGATTAATCGCTTACGCCGATATCCTGGGGCTAGGGGATTATGCATTAATTATCAATGATAGCACCGTTGTTCAGGATGTTGCGCATAACGACCTTGCCGTGGAACTCTTGAAAAAAGATGTTAAGGTCGTTGGTTCTCAGGTTCTAACGACCCGGGGGTGCTTGATAGGTCAGGTCAAGGAAATATTGTTCGATGAAAAAAACGGAAAGATTTCGGCCTGTGAGGTCGTTGATCCGCAAGGGAAATGCAGCGAATTTAAATGTGATCACGTGATCACGTACGGCAAGGAGATCATTTTAATTGATGACAATCCTTCTGCAGGAAAACAAGTCAAAGAACAGATTAAGCCGGAACGGAACAAGGCTTTAGAGTCACCCGAGTCATCAAGCGGTAAGGAGAGCTCAGCCTTGAGTGAAAAAGAGCTTCTGAAGAAGAAAATTGAACAATTTGGCAAGAGTGAAAGTTTACTAAAAACCGCTGAAAATAATGAGACAATCATATATCCGGAGGATTTTAATGTCTTTGAGCAGCGGCAGCTTCAGTTTCTGCTCGGAAAAACGCTGAATAATGACATTCAGCTTGAGAATGGTACAGTACTAAAAGCAGGAGAGCAAATTACGGGTGAGAATCTGTCCGGGGTAAAAAATCGCAGCACGTTAATGCAGTTGACGGCTCATGTTGTAAAATAGGGTGGAAATAAAAATGAATGCTACAAATTATGCACTGATTTGCGCCGTGCTCTTAACGGTCATATTCTGCTCTGCCGGGATATATCTGCTTGTGCTGCTGCGTTCAGCACGCCGGACTATGCAAGCAATGGACAGTGCATTAAACACAGTCCGGGATGCTGTTGCCAAAGCTGAAGTATTTATCGGGGAGGTGCAGGAAACCTTAAACGTTATTAATGCGAAATTGCCTGAGATGGTGGAAGATCTGGCCGCTTCTGCAGCCAATATCAAATTGGTTAGTGAAACGGCCAGAGTTCAGCTTATCGATGAAAAGAAACCGGGGCAGCAAAAAAAACGGGCAGACTTATGTTCAAAGGGTATTCATTCTGGAAAAAGCTAAAGAAGCACTAATGCTTAAGATATCATTTTATTTCGGAAGACTAGGAAGGGCTAGTAAATGTCGGACAGCAGTCTTTCAAAGGACAGGCCGGGCATTCCGGCTTCCGAGCATGGCAAAGTCTACGGCCGTGAAAAATCAAACGGTGGTGGGTATCAATCCATAGTTCCTTGGGGATAAGAGCAGTAAGCTCTTTTTCTACTTTAGAAGGGTCTTTTTCCAGGGACAGGCCGAGCCGATTGGCAACCCTCAGTACGTGGGTATCCACAGGCAAAGCGGGAATGCCATAGGCATTTGCTAAGACCACTCCGGCCGTTTTACGGCCAACCCCCGGCATTTTTACGAGGTCATCCAGATTAGCGGGGACATCTCCGTGATATTTTTCAATAAGCAGCTGACAGGTTTGCAAAATATTTTTGGCTTTGGTACGGAAGAGCCCGATCGGGTGAATGATTTCTTCGAACTTGCGGGGAGTGATCTCCAACATTTTTTGGGGAGTAGGGCAGCGTTCGAAAAGAACAGCTGTTACTTTGTTGACCTTTTGATCTGTTGTCTGGGCACTGAGAATCGTTGCGACAAGGAGCTCAAAGGGGTTGCGGAAATTCAGCTCACAGTGCGCTTCTGGATAGGTTTGTTCTAAAATACAAAGAATGCGGTTCATTTTACAATCACTCATCATAAGCCTGCTGGGTTCCATTATTTTCTCCTTGGATGATATGTTATGGCTATTCACTATAGATACTTCCTCCGATAAATTCCCGGAGAATTGAATTTAAGGGGATATTGGATGTGTCCATGGGTTCGAAAAACGACAGAAGGTTCAGCAGACGAATTGCAGTATCGTAAAACATATCTGTTTCTTGAATTTTTTTAAGAAGGGGTTCGGCAAAGGGACGCAAAGCGTTCATTTCAAAGAGCAGGCTGGAATTAAACATGACATCGGCTTCCTCTTGGTATCTGAAAACACTGGTATTTTCACCGCGTCTTACGCTTGGCCACTGGTTTAGGGTCCGCTCCGGACTAAAGCCTCTGAATTTATCGTCGCGTACGATTCGTCTGATCAGTCTCGCTTCAGTTGTCGGGACACGGTTATGGCGGTCAATATTCAGCAGGAAAAGCGCACTGATATAGACTTTAAAGAAGGAGTTACTGTTAATGGTGAGCAAACTTGGGTTCAGCGCATGGATGCCTTCGACCAGCAGGATATTGTCTGCACCGAGGCGGATATGATTTCCGTCCAGATTTCTTTTCCCGGTGAAAAAATTGAATAGGGGCGTCTGAATCGTTTCTCCCCTAATAAGTTTCTCCATGTGTTCATTGAGTAATTGAAGGTCAAGGGAATAAAGTGAATCAAAATCGGGCTGTCCGGAAGAATCACGCGGAATGCTTTCCCGGTTCAGGTAATAGTTGTCCAGAGATAAGGAAATCGGTTTCAGGCCATTAACGATCAGCTGAGTTGAGAGACGTTGGGTAAAGGTCGTCTTGCCTGATGAGGATGGGCCTGAAATGAGAACAATCCGGACATTTTTATTTTCACTGGTTATTTTATCGGCAATATCAGCAATCTTTTTCTCCTGGAGAGCTTCGGCGATATTGATGAGATCGATGGAGCGGCCGTTTTTGATAGACGAATTCACGTCCTTGGTTTCAGCGAGATCCTGGATTTCCAGCCAACGCTGAGTTTCCGTATAGGTTGCTGAAAGTTTCTTCGGAAGAATATAGTTTCCTAAATTTCCGGAGTCATCAGAAAAATCCAGGATAAATCCAGGCTGAAATGGTATGAGCTGAAAATCCTTGATGGCAGAAGTATCCTCGAAGGCGGAATAAATTGATTTTATGATGGCTTCATCCAATTTGTAGATATGAAAATTCTCTTCTTTCCCCAAAAATTCAATGCAGTTTTTATTATAAGCCCAGCTCTTTAACGCTGTTTCAATCTGTCTGACCTCTCTGGGAGAAACCAGGGAGCCGGAAAATTCGCAATAAACGCCGTCAAGGATGGAATAAGGAATCTTCAGCATTTCTTCGGGGAACAATTCCTGGATCACCTTGATTAAGCCAAGCAGTAAAGTCTGTCTGTATTTGCGGATTAAATTTTCCTTCATCGTATCTTGCCTTTCTTTTGGTTTTCAGCTTAGAAATGCCCAAGTTACATGAGTCATTTTATCCAGCGCACCAGCCGCTTATCCAATATATTCTTGGTCAGACGTAAAATACCTTGTATCCAACCCAAATTAATACAGGATAATGCTTGATAGTTCAGCAGGATTCTATTATAGTTATATTGTTTTTACGTGCCTTTTCATATAAAATCAAGTAAAATATCAATCATTGGATAATTTAAAATATTGCATAGTGATTATTGGAGGAGAAAAAATGTATCTTAGTACCCGCGGCAACCTCGATGCCCAAACCGCTGCCCAGGCGATTGCTCTAGGAATGGTACCTCAGGGAGGCCTGTTTGTTCCTCAGGAGATCCCCTGTGTGGATTGGAAGCAATATGTAAACGCTAGTTATGCCGAGCTTGCGCTGCAAATCATGAAGCTGTATTGTGGAGATCTACCGGCAGGGACGCTGGAAGAGGCAATAAAAATATATGGAGATGGACGTTTTGATACGTCAAACCCCGCACCACTTGTTGAAGTCGGTGGCTGCGGGATGCTAGAACTCTGGCACGGGCCGACCGCTGCTTTTAAGGATATGGCCCTGCAAGTGCTGCCTTATCTGCTTACTGCAAGTATTAAAGAACTAGGACTTAATGTGGAGGTCCTGATCCTTACTGCGACTTCCGGAGATACCGGCAAAGCAGCCCTGGAAGGTTTCAAGGATGTACCGGGTACCCGAATTGTGGTTTTCTATCCCGACGGCGGTGTCAGCGCAGTCCAGGAAAGCCAGATGATCACGACAGGCGGTGAAAATACTTTTGTTTCAGCGGTGAATGGTAATTTCGATGAGTGCCAGACTGCAGTAAAAAAGATTTTCTCATCTGAAGAACTGCGACAAAAACTGAAAGCCAACCACATGGTATTCTCCTCGGCAAACTCAATCAATTGGGGAAGACTGTTACCGCAGATCGTTTATTATTTCTGGGCTTATCTTGAGGCGGTAAGACTCGGAAAAACAGCCCCAGGAGAGAAGATCAACATCGTGGTGCCCACAGGCAATTTTGGTAACATTCTGGCTGCCTACTATGCCAAAAGAATGGGACTGCCGCTGGGCAAGCTGATTTGTGCTTCAAATAAAAATAATGTGCTTACGGATTTCTTTACGACCGGAGCCTATGAGATCAACCGGCCGTTTTATCTGACTTCGTCCCCTTCAATGGATATTCTTATTTCCAGTAATTTTGAGCGCTTTTTGTTTGAAGTATCCGGAAGGGATGCGAGCAAGATCAGTAATTGGTTTCAACGTCTCTCCAGCGAAGGAAAGTTCAGTGTGGATCCGGATACTTTGACTGCATGCAGGGAGAATATGACCGCTGGCTGGACGGATGAAGAGGGTGTTTTTGAAATCATCAAAAAAGTATATGAAGAGGACAACTATCTGCTGGATCCTCATACGGCTGTCGCGATGAAGGTTTACAACGATTATCGAGAAAACAGCGGGGATAGAACGTTTACAGTACTGACTTCAACAGCGAGTCCTTTCAAGTTTGCTCAAAGCGTGCTGACAGCAATTGCCGGTGACAGGTATAGAGAATATGGCCCCTGGGAAGCATTGACCAGGCTCAGCACTTTGACAGGCTGGAATATCCCTTCTGGGCTGCAGGGTTTAAGAGAGAAGCCTGCCCAGGAGGTATTCCGGTGCAAGCCTGAGGGAATTACCGCTTATCTGGAAAAGAAGTTTCTTAAGGACTAGTACCTATTTTGAACATATTTGGATTAGCACTTGCATTTGAAAATATCATCAAGTAAAATAATTAATTGGAAGGACGGGGAACCTTCCTGGGAGAAAAGGTGGACGAGGTGGCAGAAACAGGCAGTGGAACGTACGCTGTCTGTTTCACTTATTAATCTATAAGCTGGAATGAATGATCAGATAAGAGACAATATGATTAAAGATGCTACACTAAAGATAATAAAGAATCTGGAGATACCGGCGAAGGCCGGTATTTTGCGTTTAACCCTTTAATATTGGCAATTGACTCCAAAGCAGACGATTTGGGCAGCCGGTTGTGATATGATGAAAAAAAATTATTGTTGGGTCGGTAAGGAGGAAAAAAGAGATGTCCAAAGAGATTACCCTAAGTTCAGAAAATAAACACGTCTTTCAGAGTTCAGCGGAATTCAGGAAAGATGCCCTCATTTCCGACCCGGGCATTTATCAAAAGGCAGAAGACAGATTGGCTTTTTGGGAAGAGAGGGCTTCAACGCTTAGTTGGTTCAAAAAATGGGATACTGTTCTGGAGTGGAATCCGCCATTTGCCAAATGGTTTAACGGCGGCAAGCTCAATGCGTCCTACAATTGTTTGGATCGGCATTTGGCCGGGCCCCGGGCGGATAAAAATGCCATTGTATTTGAGGGCGAAAATGGTGATACTGAATTGCTCACCTATAAGGAATTGCATCATGAAGTCAGCAAATTTGCGGGGGTACTTCGCTCTCTGGGTGTGAAAAAGGGGGATGTTGTCACCATTTATATGCCAATGATTCCGGAAGCAGTTATTGCCATGCTAGCCTGCTCCAGAATCGGAGCGCCCCACAGTGTGGTTTTTGGTGGATTCAGCGCTGAGGCCATTCGGGACAGAATCAATGATGCTAAATCCAAGATTGTGATTACGGCTGATGCCGGCTATCGCCGCGGAAAGGTTCTTCCGTTGAAAGAAAATGTCGATGAGGCATTGAAAGGTGTCGCGGAAATTGATAAAGTCGTCGTGGTCAGACGGGTAGGCATTGATAACGCCGTACAGGGAGAGCGAGATGTCTGGTACCATGAGCTGATGAAGGATGCTGCTGCAGATTGTCCGGCTGAAGAAATGGATGCGGAAGATATTCTGTTTATCCTATATACGAGTGGTACGACCGGAAAGCCTAAAGGGGTCGTGCATACAACCGGAGGTTATCTGACAGGGGTTTCGACGACCCATCAGTATGTTTTTGATCTAAAGGAAAACGATATTTACTGGTGTACGGCGGATGTTGGCTGGATCACAGGGCACAGTTATTTGGTATATGGCCCGCTGGCCAACGGAGCAACGGTGTTCCTCTTTGAAGGAACGCCTGACTACCCTGCGAAGGACAGATACTGGGAACTGATTGAAAAGTACGGGGTAACCATTCTGTATACTGCACCTACTGCTATCAGGACGTTTATGAAATGGGGAGAAAGCTATCCCCAGAATAGAAACCTGACCAGCCTTAGGCTCCTCGGGACAGTTGGAGAACCGATCAATCCTGAAGCTTGGTTATGGTATCACAAGTATATCGGTGGAGAAAGATGCCCGATCGTCGATACCTGGTGGCAGACGGAAACGGGAATGATTATGATTTCAGCTCTGCCAGGAGTAACCGATATGAAGCCTGGTTCCTGTTCTGTGCCTTTACCGGGAGTCAAAGCCGAAATATTGAACAGATCCGGACAGTCGGTTCAAAACGGAGAGGTTGGATTCGTTGCGATCACGGAACCATGGCCGGCAATGCTCAGAACGGTTTATGGTGATGACAAGCGATATAAGGACACCTACTGGGGCACATGGCCAGACCGATACTTTGCCGGGGACGGGGCCAAAGTCGATGAAGACGGTTATTTCTGGATTATTGGCAGAGTCGATGATGTCATCAATGTTTCCGGGCATCGAATCGGTACAGCTGAAGTTGAAAGTGCCCTTGTTGAGCATCCGGCTGTGGCTGAGGCAGCCTGCATCGGTAAAAGCCATGAAGTGAAAGGGCAGGCAATCGCAGCTTTCGTCACCCTCCGTGAAGGGGTGGCGTCAGGGGAAGACCTGGTTAATGAACTTAAGAATCATGTTGCCGCCAAAATCGGAGCAATAGCCAGACCTGATGAAATCCATCTTACGGAAGAATTGCCGAAAACTCGCAGCGGAAAAATTATTCGCAGAATTTTGAGGGACATCGCTGAAGGGCGGTCAATCGGCGATACAACGACGCTGGCCGATGCCTCAGCAGTCGAAGCGCTGCAGCAGATTGGGAAGTAGTAAGAGAGCAGGTATTAAAATTAAGCATTACGAGCAGGTACAAATGTTCCGGCTAAAATAAGCAAGAGCACTGCTGCTGTCATAAACAGTCAGAAGTGCTCTTTGCTTTGTATGCCTTATGAACAATCAATTGCTTTCTTAATTGGACTGTTGCTTGTCATGTCATAGATCTCTGTTTCCTGATATACAACATTATTTTAGGACTGTCATTTGCATAATAATTTCGAAAAGCAGGAATGATTAATATCAGCATTCTCTTTAGTAAAGGAGCACGTTTTATGGCTGTAAAATTTATTCCGATGGTCTATACATTTATTTTTGCATTAATTATGTTTGCAGTTGTTCCAAGAGCAGAAATTCGGAGATTATCGATCTATGCAATCATATTTGGAGCTATATTTGATGTTATTGCAGCGACCATTGGTTATTTAACCGGAATGTTCGGGTATATCGATTACCAGGAGTTCGGGGTAATGGCTTTGCATTTTTTTGCTCCGATTTCCTGGGCAATATATTATGTTTTATACTTCTACTTTTTGCCTGAGAAAAATATTTATCGCTATATTTATGTTTTATCCGGGATATTATATAGTGTGATGTTTTCTCAAGTAATCGGAAAACTGGGCATTTTAAGACCGGGCGAACTGCTGATCTATCCCATCGCTCTTTTTTGCATCTGGTTTCCATTGGCTACTTGGGGCTATTTAAAACTTGCTGACCGGGATAAAAAACGAAGTGCTGAAGTAAAAGACACTTGATTCTAAATTCAACCTTATTATTGAGATTAAAAATATATATCAAATAAATAGATGTATATAAACCGTGGGAAATTTAAAGTATAATGAAGCTAATGAGATGAGTCATAGTAGTACCATGCCAGCCCTAAATCTTATATTATTATTTTAGGGGCTGACATGGTATTCGTATGGGAGTTGGAGATAGTGGGACTGGAGATCGAACGCAAGTATCTTGTTCATCAGCATCTTCTGCCGGAACTGAAGGAAGGGGAACGGATGATTCAGGGTTATCTTTCGGAGAAACCATCGGTCAGATTCAGAATCAAGGGGAATAAAATGGTGTTGACAATCAAGGATTATTATACGAAAAACAGGCGGTTTGAGTTGGACACTCCGGCCAAGGAAGTAACGGAGGAAGAAGTTCGGAAGCTTATGTCCCTGGCAATAAGCCCGCCGATCATTAAGACGAGATATACAGTGAAAAGCCGTCAGGGGTTAATCTGGGAGATTGATGTTTATGAGGAGGAGAATACCGGATTGATTACTGTGGATGTAGAAATTCCGCAGGAAGACTATCCGCTTGAATTTCCGGAATGGGTTGTCGGTGATCGTGAAATAACCGGCGAGAAGCGCTATACGAATCTTAATCTTGGCAGGAAGCCTTATGCAACGTGGGCAGATTTAGCCGAATAATAAGACATGGGGCTGTAACAACTTTGTTCCCAACGAAAGGCGTCATTATACAACTGGCGACAACTGGCGTCTTTTCGGCCTGATATAAACGAGAAATATATACTTTATCCCTAAGAATATCGGTCAGATGAAGACCAGAGATTGGGCTATGCAATGTATAACTGGTGTAAGCGGAGCATGGAGTGCGCAGCGCGGCTGTTTGCGCCAAGGAGGGCGCAATCTGCCGAAAACGGCTTATACATTGCATAGCCTTACCTTGCGAGCGTAGGACCATCTGATTTTGCTTATTCGGCTTAGATGACAAAACGTTTTACGATATCATTCAGGTTTTGCACCAAAAAATTAGGCACCAAAAAAATTAAGTTATAATTTGCTTCAGCAAATTAGTAATTTTTTCTTTTACTGTGTATAATATTTGGAAGATCAATTTTATGGAGGGATCAGTTTGTCAGAAACCTTACGTTCAAGGGAAGAAATCCCACAGGAATATAAATGGAGACTCGAAGATATTTTTGCCAGTGATCAGGACTGGGAGACAATGTTTAGCGAAACAGAAAAAATGATCGGACTTTCCGCAAAATATCAGGGACAACTCGCCGGCGGTGCGGACATTTTTGTCGAATGTATGGAATGGGCGGACCGTTTCAGCCTGAATCTGGAAGACCTGTTCACGTACGCCCGGATGAGAAGGGATGAAGATAACCGGATCTCCCGTTACCAGGGGATGACAGACAGGGCGACAATGCTTTCGGTACAGGCTGGAAGTGCCTTGTCATTTATTGTTCCAGAAATCCTAGCCATTCCGGATGAACGCTTAAGTGAGATCCGTTCGGACGTGAGACTGCAGGTTTATCATCATTACCTGGAAAATATCCTGAGACAAAAACAGCATGTCTTAAGCCTGGCTGAGGAAAAGATCCTGGCTGAAACCGGCGAACTGGCTTCAGCCCCAAGCACGATTTTCAGTATGGCTAACGATGCGGATCTGAAAATTGGCCCGATCGAAGATGAAGAAGGCCGGGAAATTGAGCTGACCAAGGGGAATTTTATCCGGTATATGGAAAGCAAAGACCGTAGGGTCAGACAGGATGCGTTTACGACGCTTTATGCGGCTTACGGCAAACAAATCAATTCCTGGGCGGCAATGCTCGGAGCGAGTGTCAAGGCCGATGTTTTTTATGCAAGGGTCAGACACTATGATTCTGCGATTCAAAGTGCTCTTGACGACGACAAAGTGCCGCTTCCCGTTTATGACGCGCTGATACAGACAGTTCATGATTATTTGCCGCAGTTTCAACGGTATATTCAGCTGCGCAAAAAAGTCCTCGGCGTTGCTGAGCTGCATATGTATGATATTTATGTTCCTTTTGTCCCTGAAATGGATGCGCATATTCCGTTTGAGGAAGCGAAGTCCATTGTACGCGAAGGGCTGAAACCTTTGGGAGAAGAGTATCTGGAGATTCTGGACGAAGGGTTCCGTTCCGGTTGGATTGATATCTATGAAAACATCGGCAAAACAAGCGGAGGCTACTCCTGGGGCACGTACAGCTCCCATCCTTATGTTTTGCTGAATCATCAGAATACGCTGGATTCCTTGTTTACCCTGGCCCATGAAATGGGGCATTCCCTGCACACGTATTTATCGAATAAAAACCAGACCCATCTTTATGCAGGATATAAAATATTTGTGGCCGAGGTTGCTTCCACACTGAATGAATCACTGGTAATGCGTCATATGATCAATGCCTCAAGTGACAATAAAATGAAGGCCTATCTGATCAATCATTATCTGGAACAATTCAGGGGGACCGTGTTCAGGCAGACCATGTTTGCAGAGTTTGAAAAGGAAATCCATGCTGCAGCCGAACGGAATGAATCCCTCACGGCAGACTACCTGTCCAAAATTTACCGGGACCTGAACCTGAAATATTTTGGGCCCGACATTGTCTTGGATGAACAGATCAATATAGAATGGACACGCATCCCGCATTTTTATAATGCTTTCTATGTTTATAAATATGCGACAGGATTTTCAGCAGCGACGGCTCTCGCTCAGCAAATCGTGCGGGAAGGGGAACCTGCTGTACAGCGGTATCTGGCTTTTTTGTCCAGCGGAGGCTCAGATTATCCGATCGAACTTCTGCGCCAAGCCGGAGTCGATATGGAAAAACCTGAACCGGTCAAGCAGGCGCTGGATGTTTTCGTGGAGCTGCTCGATCAGCTGGAAAAACTTGTTGGCGAATAATGGAGGTAAAAAAAGTGGGTAGTCCATGCAGCAGTTGTTCAACAGCTTCAACCTGCTCCGGTAGCTGCTCCTCAGTTCCGGAACTTACTGAAGCTCAAAAATTAAGCAATATTAAAAACGTCGTTGCAGTCATGAGCGGCAAGGGAGGAGTCGGCAAATCCTCTATAACGAGCATGCTTGCTGTAAGCCTGATGCGTCAAGGTTATAAAGTTGGCATTCTTGATGCGGATATAACAGGACCCAGCATTCCGAAGATTTTTGGTCTCAAAGACAAAGCAAGTGCCGCTGAAAAGGGGATTATGCCGCTCAAATCCATGAGTGGCATCAAGATTGTTTCTCTGAATCTTATGCTCGAAAATGAGGATGATCCTGTGATTTGGAGAGGTCCGGTCATTTCCCAACTGGTGAAACAATTCTGGACGGATGTGATCTGGGGAGAACTTGATTACCTGCTGATCGACCTGCCTCCGGGAACCGGCGATGTACCGATCTCCGTATTGCAGTCTATTCCGGTGGATGGTTTGGTTATTGTCACAAGTCCTCAACAGCTTGCTAACATGGTTGTCCGCAAAGCTATAAAAATGGCCACCATGTATAAAGCTACTTTTTATGGACTTGTTGAAAATATGGCTTATATTGAATGCCCGGACTGCAACAAGCGCATTGAGATATTCGGCAAACCGGCTGGAGAGAAGGAAGCTGCGGTGAATGAAATCCCTTATCTCGGCCAATTGCCGATTGATCCAAGACTGACGGCGCTTTCCGATGCCGGGCAAGTTGAAGAATATCAGTCGGCGCTGTTTGATGTGATCGCTCAAAAAATTGCTGCCCGCAGCAAGGGGAATGAAACAGTCTGACTTTTGGACGGATTACGTGTATAATAAAGCGGAGGAGTGCTAAGATGAAAGAAGTTTCTACCATTCGAGATATTAGGCTGGCTACTGACGGACAGCGAAAAATAGACTGGGTAAAACAGTACATGCCGGTGTTGAATTCACTTCGGGATCAATATATTCAAGAGCGCCCATTTGCAGGAAAAAAAATTGTCATCTGCCTTCATTTGGAAGCGAAAACCGCGTATCTGGCCTTGACAATTCAGGCGGGAGGCGGGGAAGTTGCTGTAGTCGCCAGTAATCCACTCTCTACGCAGGATGATGTCGTAGCGGCTCTGGTCGAAAACGGCATCAGGGCTCATGCCTGGCACGGTGCGACAGATGAAGAGTATAAAGCGCATATTAACAAGGCCCTTGATTTTGGGCCTGATTATATCATTGATGACGGTGGGGATCTCGTTTCAACAATCCATACCTGCCGGCGGGAACTGATTGGCCAGGTTAGAGGCGGAGCAGAGGAGACCACAACAGGCATTCTCAGATTAAAAGCCATGTCCAGAGAAGGCAAGCTTGAGTTTCCGATGATGGCCGTCAATGATGCCAGAAGCAAGTATTTATTTGACAACCGATACGGAACGGGTCAATCCGTCTGGGATGCAATCCTGCGGACAACTAATCTGGTCGTCGCAGGAAAGACGGTTTGTATCGTTGGTTATGGCTGGTGCGGCAAAGGTGTAGCGTTAAGAGCCAGAGGGCTTGGGGCAAAAATCATTATCTGTGAAGTTGACCCGGTAAAAGCCAATGAGGCCTGGATGGACGGATACGAAGTCATGACGATGAAGGAAGCCGCTTCTATGGCAGATTACTTTATTACTGTGACTGGCAATAAAGATATCATTACCAAAGATCATTTTGCAGGGATGAAGAATGGTGCAATCCTGGCGAACGCCGGCCATTTTGATGTGGAAATCTCCAAGCAGGATCTGAATTTTTTGGCTGTCTCCAAAAGAAAGGTCCGCCCCAATATTGAAGAATTTACCTTTGAAGACGGGAGAAAAATCTTCTTACTCGCTGAAGGCAGACTGGTGAATTTAGCCGCCGGAGACGGCCATCCGGTGGAAGTAATGGATATGTCTTTTGCACTACAGGCGCTGGCCCTCGAATATCTCGTAAAAAACCAGGGGCTTGAGAACAAAGTTTTTAATGTTCCGGAACAACTGGACAACAGGGTCGCGTTGATGAAACTTCATTCACTCGGGCTGCAAATTGACAGCCTGACATCAGATCAGGCGGAATACCTAGCAGGGTGGGTAAATGAATAAAGAGGAATGGATCAACATTACCCGTATTATCCAGACTTCTGAAGGGGAGCTGCTAATATCCGGAGTGACATCTCCGGATATCTTGGAAAAGCTTGAGATTGACCAGCAATTAAAAGCTTTCCGTCCGGCTGCCAAACAAAAAAAAGCCATTGTTGAGATCAGTTGCCTTCCACAGGGAAAAGTTGTCTCAGCCCAAATCAATGGGAAACTGGTTGGTTATATTACGTTTCATCCGCCGGACGAATTTGAACGATGGTCATCCGGACCAGACAACGTTCTGGAGCTTGGAGCCATTGAGGTATCCCCGCGCTACCGCAATTATGGGGTAGGCTGCAGGATGCTGGAAGTTGCTTTTGGTGACAGAAAAATGGAAGACTATATCGTGATTGCAACAGAATATTACTGGCACTGGGATTTGGATGGAACGAGTCTGCCAATCTGGGAATACCGGGAAATGATGCGCCACCTGATGGCGCATACGGATCTGTTTATTAAAGAAACGGACGATGAGGAAATTACATCTCATCCAGCTAATATGCTGATGGTTCGCTATGGGGAAAATATCCCAGAAGAAACAATACATGAGTTTGATAGACTTTTATTTTTAAATCATAAATAATGTGTGTTTTTTGGTTATCAATATAAACTGTTTAGCGTTGAA
Source organism: Dehalobacter sp. MCB1 (assembly GCF_003590275.1). Lineage (NCBI taxonomy): Bacteria > Bacillati > Bacillota > Clostridia > Eubacteriales > Desulfitobacteriaceae > Dehalobacter > Dehalobacter sp. MCB1. The sequence goes on from NZ_LXPC01000008.1 coordinate 71,397, forward strand.
TCTAGCCAAAAACAATGAACTGACGGAAATAGATGAACGTTTAATCAACGAACGTTCGTTTATCTGCGGAATAAATTCGCTTAATAGTACATCGGGCTTTTGCAAAAATTTTATATTATGTATAAAATGATGTGGAAGCTAATAGAAATGAACTAGTGAAAACTAATTATATCTTAGTTTCAGATGTGTAAGGCTCCTTTGGATCATGGAGCGTTATTCTAGTGCATGAAACGGTCATTCGAGGGCGGGCCTAAGAATCCGCTAAGGGCATACCGATGAAGTTCCTGGTGGTGGCTTGGGACGCCCAGTCGTGGGCTGCTGCTGGGAGTTAAGGACAGAGGGGGATCTGCAATGGCATGTGGGCGCTACCCTTTATCCGTGGAGGCCCAGGTACGTGGTTTGAAACATAGCTACGGCTTGGGGATGAACCTGCATTAGGAAGGAACTTAGTGCAGTGTAGCCTGCCTTGAGGTGGAAAAGTTGGAAAGGCGATGATTGGTTAACTGGTGTTGGCAAACATCCGTTATACCTGCCGGAAATTCTTTTCTGCAAAAGAGGCTAGGGTGACCGGGAGTGTTAAGGAAAACTTCTAGAGCGTTTTATTGAGAAGGATTGAAGTGCGGACTAAGTGGCAATCAAGTTCTGAAAAATGGCGACATTTCAGACCAGGAGGAAGGGGAAACCGCCCTTGCAGGAAACCAAAGGGATTCTGGTGGGAAAACCTACTTGACCTAAGCCGCAACATTTACTTCTCCATATCCTACAATCCAATGGACTTACCATCAAAAGTGGTATGTAAGATAAGGTTCTGTGGTGTTGGGATAACCCCCTAAATAAGAGTAACTCCAAACCTATAAGATGCTGTTAATAGTTTTATACTGTTGGCAGTATCTTTTTGTAAATTTAGGGGTTTATATCGTGTCCCGAACCGCTTTTCGGCTATTGGCCATTCATGGCGCTTTAAATAAATATTTAATAATAAAAATATTTTGAAAAACAAAATTTTTCTTGAGTAAAATGTTTTATAAAAGTATAATTAAGAATAAATAAGGATTTTTTAAATTTAAAATGACGATCATCTGGTAGCCGATTTACACTTCTTCTAAGATTATAAAATTTCTTTTAGAAAGTGAGTAAGCATTTTTGCATACACATTTGGCTGTTGAAAAAAGGAATTTAATAAATTCATTAAAAAATAGACTCATATATGAACAATTGCTAAATAAAGTTTCTCTTATTACTCTTGAAGATAGTGATATAGACGATTGCATAAATAAAAGTCTTCAAGTTCTTGGAGAAACTCTATTAGTTAGTCGAGCCTATTTATTAGAACCTTATCAAGAAACAAATATAAATAATAATTTTGTATGGGTTTCGCCCGGTATCGTTCACGAAAAAAATAATCTTCATGATATGTCGGAATGTTTTACACCTTGGTTACTAAATCAAGTGGAAAATAATAAAATAATATGTTTTTCAGACATTGAAGATATTCCCGATGAGATCACAAAAAAAATAATACTTAACCAAAGGATAAAATCTCTTTTTATTATCCCGTTATTTGTTAAAAATATATACTACGGTTGCTTAGGTTTTGATGTATGGGGAAATTATCGTGAATGGCTGGAAGTTGATGTTAATTTTCTCCAGTCTATTGCTAGAATTCTTTGTTCAGCTATTGCAAATGATATGGCCAAAAAAAGCATGAATTTCGAACGTATTCAGTACTGTACTATGTTTGATAACATCAATGCGGGAATTTACGTTTCGGATATAGAAAACTACAAAATACTTTATGCAAATAAATTTATTAAAGATATTTATGGTAGAGAACCGATAGGAGAGTTATGCTATAAGGTCTTGCATAATAAGGATTATCCATGTATTTTTTGTACAAATCAAATTATAAAAGAAACCAAGGACAAACCATATATCTGGGAACATTATAATACTTTTGTAAATAAATATTTTGAAATTACCAATAAGATAATCCGTTGGAGGGACGGCAGGGATGTTCGCTTTGAATATATGTGTGAAATGTCAAAGTATAAGCAAGTGCAAACAGAATTATTAATGGAAAAGGAAGCAATTAAGTCATTGGAAGCAAAACTAAAAAAAACTAATGAGAAATTACAAATCCTTTCACAATCTACAATTACAGCATTAAGTGAACTGTTAGAACAAAAGGACTCATATACGGCTTCTCATCAAACGAATGTTGCTAATTTGTCTTGTGCTATAGCCAAAGAAATGAAATTACCGGAGGAACAAATTAAAGGAATAAAAGTAGCTGCACTACTACATGATATTGGAAAGATAGCTATACCTTTAGATATACTTAATAAACCTCGTAATTTAACAGATAATGAATTCAATTTAATCAAAGAGCATGTTCAGAATGGTTTTGAAGTTATTAAGACCTTAGAATTTTCCTGGCCAATTGCTAAAATAATTTTACAGCATCATGAAAGAATGAATGGCTCTGGGTACCCAAATGGTTTACGAAATAATGAAATACTTATAGAAGCAAAGATATTAGCTGTTGCGGATACGATAGATGCGATGTCTTCTCATAGACCTTATAGACCTGCCCGTGGTTTAGGAGAAGCAATGGCTGAAGTATTAAAACATAGTAATGTTTTATATGATAGTGAGGTAGTCAAAGCTTGTTTGTCAGTACTTATGAAAGAAAATAAAAAAAATAAAGTTATAACTCAAGAAATTTTTCAATATGCCTCTAACCATAGCGAAATTAATAAAATAAATAAAAATATCGTATGTTATAATATCTAAGAACTTAGACCTCAAGAAGATATGTTATTGGACGAAAAAATTCCCCATATTTGACACAGAGCTAAAAAAGGAGTTTTGTTGGGCTGCTGTTACAGCATTCCTGCAAAACTCCGACTCCGAATATGCATTGTTTCTTAGGACTTTTTTTCAGGGGAAGCATCATCGCGATGATCTATACTGTTAGAGACGATCGAACTTGTGCCGACAAAGATGGCGCCCTGGTCGATTTTAAGCTGTTTGGTGATGATGTCCCCACAGAGGTGGGAGGAAGGGCTTAATTCCAATAGGTCTCCGACCTTAATGTTCCCGCAGACAACACCGGTGATCGTTGCAGTGGCAGCAGTAATATTGGCTTTTACTGAGGCAGATTGACCGATGATCAAGTCACCCCCAACTTCAATAGTGCCTTCGAGCTTCCCGTCTATCCGAACATTGCCGACCGATACCAAAGACCCCTTGAGTTCACAGTCTTCAGCAATGTATGTAATATTTGTGTTCGTGCTGATATTACGGATAACCGGTTTTGTGTCGTTTTCTTTCTTACTAAACATTCTTAGCCGCTCCTTTTTTATTGCGTTTCGGTATATGTAGTAAAAATTGTCGGATCAACAAGTTCACCGTCAATATAGGCCTGGTAGTGAAGGTGGCTGCCGGTGCTCCGACCGGAATTTCCGCTGTACGCTACAACGTCGCCTTTCTGAATCGTGTCTCCTACTTTGACTGTCAGTTTGGAATTATGGGCATAAAACGTAACAACGCCATAACCGTGATCAATCTGCACCCTTCGTCCCCAATAACCGTCATAGCCCGCATAAGTGACGGTCCCGGCAGCAACCGCCTGGACAGGTGTACCATAATCGCAAGCAATATCAACACCGGAATGAAACTCACTGCTCCAACCCCCAAAAGGATTGCGGCGATAGCCAAAAGGTGAAGAGATCGGACCGTTGACCGGAAGAATGCTCGGTGTCCGGTTTAGCTTATCTTTGTATTCTACGGAAGCATCATAATACTCCTGCAAGGTTTCTACATGAGAATTGAGCAGATTTGAAGCCTGATCAAGGCTTTCCGGCTCGGAATATGACTGTACGGAGTAACTGCCGCGGCTGACTTCCGTCGTATTTTTCTGCTGGATTTTAAGAATGCCGGCAATTTTAGATTCCAGCGAGGAGATTGTTAACAAGTTCTGATTGATTTCGGATGTCTTTTCATTCAATCTTGCAATTTCCAGATCCTTGGTCTGCAGCTGGGCTTCAAGCTTATCGACATAGGCAATTTTTTGCTGATAAATATTGATGTAATAAGCCTGATAAATGTCATGAGCAAAAAGTCCCGTAAAAAAGATGACCAGTGCAGCTGAGCTAATAACAACCATTTTTTTCGCTTTAACTGAAAACTGAATCTGCCGGGGCGCTTTGTCGTGGTCAGGGTGGATGATAATAATTGAGTATTTGTGCTTCAAAATATCACTCCTGAATAAGACACAAAAAACGAAAATATTTTATATTTTCGCGTTTTTGTGAGGCATTAATCCATTTTCTAGAATATACGTGTTTGATTGTCTTGTCAAGACAGTCAAAAAATCATGATACAAAATAATATCATATCTACTTTTACGTGTGGTGAAAGTGGTTATAGACTTCTTGGGCGGTCACTGCCGACAAACCGGACTTGATAAATTCTTCAGGTGCAGCATTTTTGATCGCATCCAAGGAATCGAAAGTTCTGAGGAGCATTCTTTTTCGTTTTGGCCCAATTCCGGGAATCCCATCCAGCTCCGATGCGGTCATGTTTTTGATCCGCTGCTGTCTGTGAAAAGTGATCGCAAAACGGTGCACCTCGTCCTGGATTCGCTGGATCAGATAAAACACCTCAACTCTGGTGTCAATAGAAAGCTCACGGCCGGCCTGATTGATTAGACTGCGCGTTTCGTGACGGTCATTTTTAACCATACCGGCAACTGGAATGGTCAAACCTAGCTCCTTCAGAGTATCAAGCGCAGCTTTGACTTGTCCTTTTCCGCCATCAACCAGAATAAGATCCGGCATCGCTGATTCTTCCTTTAGCAGGCGGGAATAACGGCGCCCGATAATATGTTTAAGGTAAGCAGTGTCATCATTGGTGTCCGCGAGCGGAGCAATATTGAATTTCCGGTAGTTTGCCCGGGAGGGTTTTCCAGTTTTAAACTGAACCATACCACCGACGATATTACTGCCAAACAGCCCAGAAATATCGAAGGCTTCGATCGTATCGGCCTGAGCGATCCCGAGAAGTTCACATAACTCTGCCATCGTTTTCCGAATCTTTTCATTTTTGTCTTTTTCCAGATCCATTTTTTCTTTCAGAACAGTCTCAGCATTAGAGGCGGCCATTGCTAGAAGTTGTTTGGTCTTACCTCTTTTGGGTATGGTCAGAGGAAGGATGTCCATGACTGCAGTCGATTGGATTTCCGGAATACAAATCTCATCCGGAATGACCATTTCGTCCGCATAGTACTGGACCAGAAACGAAAGAAATGATTCTTCCGGTTCATCATAGTAGGCGAAGAAGAAACTGTCCCGGGTAACCAATTTGCCCTGACGGAAACAGAAGACCTGAATATTCATTAGCTCTTCATTAAACGCGTAGGCCACGATATCACGGTTTCGCAAATCACTTAGCGTAATATTTTGTTTTTCATTGATGGTTTTCAGGTCATGAATGAGATCCCGGTATTCTCTGGCTGCCTCAAACTGCAGCGCTTCAGCGGCTTTGCTCATTTTTTCTTCCAGCCAGTCAATGATACTTTTTTGATTGCCGCGGAGGAACATGGTGGCTTTATCAAGGACTTCCTGATATTGTTCAGGCTCAATAGGATGAATACACGGACCGAGGCATTGTCCAATATGATAATAAAGACAGGATTTAGCAGGGATCTGACTGCATTTGCGGAAAGGAAGTAGCCGGTTTAGTAGGCGAGCAGTTTCTCTGGCCGCTGTTGCATTGGGATAGGGACCAAAATATTTGCCGGCTTTTTTGGAAACTTTACGGGTAACAATAATCCGAGGGTGTTTTTCAGATGTTATTAATATATAAGGATAAGATTTATCATCCTTCAACATAATGTTATAGTATGGGTCATGTTTTTTGATAAGGTTACATTCGAGCAAGAGAGCCTCAACTTCAGAAGATGTCAGGATATATTCAAAGTCGGTAATTTCACTGACAAGTTTCTGGGTCTTCTGATCATGGGACCCTGTAAAATAAGACCTTACCCGGTTTTTCAGTACCTTGGCTTTTCCGACGTAAATAATCTTACCGGCAGCATTTTTCATCAAATAAACGCCAGGATTATCCGGCAGCAATTTTAGTTTTTTTTGCAGTAAATCTATCAAAATTTTCACCTCAGTTAAATTGTAGGGGGAATATTTAAAAGTTGCAACGTCATATTCTCCAATAAAAGGACGTATATTTTCTTGGGGTGGTATTATGCGCAGCAATGCCTGGGGACGTCCTCCTCAAAATGACATCTGGGGCGATATTAAAGTGCTCGCTTTATGGATATTCATCGTCGGTATCGTCGGTTATTTGCTATTCCCGGATTTTTTTCATAATGTTTACGACCAGCTAACCTCTGCAACTGCAGAAACGGGAGAAATAAGTGAAATTACGCTGCCAACCTCAAGTGAGGTTCAGGATACCACAACAGGGGATGAGTCAGATACAACAAGTGTCTATAATTCCATCTACACTGGGGACAGTGAAATCTCAGACGGATACTGGGCGCTGTTTGTCGGCAACAACGAGTTTCAGCAACTTTCTTTGTCGACAGAGAGCTATTCCTACATTATAAGGCTGATTGATGGAGATCGGAAAGGGGAAGCAACAAAAATATTGCTGCTTTCCGCAAATGGCAATATTCACAAATATGTAGTCACAGAAGAAGTTTATAATATTCTTTTGAATTTAAATATGATCAATAACCGTTCCGGAACAATATAGAATTTACTTGAACAGCAGCTTTGCCCCAACGACAAAAAGTGCAAGACCCAGCAACTGCCACGGATTCCAGCTTATTCTTTGGACCCCGAAAAGACCAAAGTGGTCAATGATGACCGCAAGACCGACCTGTCCAAGAATGATGGCCGTCGTGGCATTGCATACGCCAATCCTAGATATCGTTATGGCGACTAAGGCAACGATCCCAACACTCAACGCTCCTCCTAAATAGAGATACCAGGGGATTTGCAGCCATTTATGCGCAAACATAGGTACTTTCCAAGCCAATACGGCCAGTAGGGCAATTAAACTGCCGATGATGTGTACGATCAGCGTCGAAGAAAGCAAAGAAGTTTTTTGCGTCAGCTGTGAATTTAGCGTTCCCTGCACGGCCATTGCAGCTCCGGAGATTGCTGCTAGAACAGCAGGCAGTGAAAAAAAATTTAACATACTCTAACCTCCACTAAATATGCACATATATTAAAATAAGGATTCATGATGGGCAAGAACACCAAGTGAGTTAAAAATATAGTAGTATTTGTTCCGTCTTACAGGGAAAAATGTTGATAAGCAGCTAATGAAAAGAGGTGGCAGAATGAATATAGATCCTGAACTGGTTAGAAGGGCGCAGATATTGCTTACTTTAGATCATTCTTTGTCTCAGGTTAAAGAAATTCTTTTACGGGAAGGATACCCGGATGATCAAGTGGCTGATCTGATAGATGCTACGGAAGAAGTACTTAATTATTTTGTTCCGCCTGTGTTCGACGACAATAAAATTGCGATAGATATCCGCCATTCCAATAAAGACATTGACAGTGATCCGAGCCCCGATCTGCTTGTAGACCGATTCAGCGGCAAGATAGAGTTACTTACTCCTCATCTGCAGGAAACCTGGAGGGTTGCCAACGAAATCCGCAAAACCTTAAAATGTCAATGCCAATATCTTTAACGTTTTATAACCATGAAGAGAACAGAGATAAATATCTCTGTTTATTTTTAGATATTGTCTGTCAAATTATGTAGACAGCTATTGGCAAATCAGCAATTTTTCATTACTATTATAGAAATACGAAGTTAACCAAAAATCCAAAAAAGTATTGAAATGAGGAACATGTATCCAGGTCAGCCTAACATATTAGGGAGGAAAGAAATGAAAATTGCCATTCTTTCTGATACACATATTCGCTATGGACGGAAACTCCCATCATTTGTCTGGAATGTTTTAAGTGAGGTTGATACAATCATTCACGCAGGAGATGTTGTGACGAAGAGTCTGATTGAGGAACTGGATTTGATTGCACCGGTCATTGCAGTCAGAGGAAACTGTGATTGGCTATTGGATGAGCTGCCAGAGAAAATCATAGCGAAACTAGGTCCTCTAAGGATTGGTGTTACGCATGGTTATCTTGGATCCGGAAAGAATACCCCGGAAAGGGCTTACAATTTTTTTTCGGGAGAAAATGTAGATATGATTATCTTCGGACACAGCCATATACCTTATAAAAATGTTTATGAAGGGGTATTGCTATTCAATCCGGGATCGCCGACGGAAAGAAGAGGACAGCCACAGTTTTCCATGGGTTTATTGAAATTAAGTGAAAAAGGGAGTTTCGATATCCAGCATCTGTTTTTTTAATTACTTTTGCCATCACGCAGTCTGAGGTTTTAATATGAAATTTCGTCGCAATAAAATTAAAAGAGAACACAGTATCATTACCGGTGCCCTGGACTGGCTGGAGGATTTGAGTAAGTACCGCGAAATCACCGACATCATTCCTGGGGTGATCGATGTAACCAATACCAGGGAACGCGGTGCAGCTTATCAGTACGAAACACCGACCGGATGCAAGATTCTCCTAAAAAATGGCGGATCTGTTCAGGAGGCCTTTGTCGTTACCCGGAACCCTGAGGTAGTCAGGGAATGGGCGGCAAAGCTCATGGGAGAAATCAATTATTTTCAGGCAAACCTCGAAGAGACCTGGGATGCCCTCTCGCAGAAAGATCACCAGAAAACGGAAACTAGGTCTTCCAAACCAAAAGCTTCGGATCGGACAAAGTCGGCAAAAGGATCAGTCCGGGAAACTTCCGAAACCTTGCTCAGCAGCAGGGACGCTCTGCTTGTCGGGATTAAAGAAGATTATCAGCTCGTGGAAATCAATCAGGGTCTTCGGGATTCCTATGTCGAAAGTCTTGCCAGCATGGGGGATCTGAAAGATCCTAAATTGGAAGACGGCTTACAACTGGAAATGCGCCAGGCGCTGGAGAAACTGCAGGAAAAACTCCAAGGGGAAACTCAGCAAAAGTAGCCAAAGCAAACATAATTGTTTTGGTTTGAAATGGCAGTCATAGCTTTATCAAAAATGACTCAAACTATTTGAAGATTGTCAATGATTATGGAGGATAAAATTGTGGCTAAAGTACTGTATATTAAAGCAAATCCCAAGTCGGACGAGCAGTCGAGGACGCTTCGTCTCTCAGGGAGTTTTATCACCACGTACAGGCAAAACAATCCTGGTGATGAGATTATTACCCACGATCTTTACCAGGAAGGTGTCAAGCCGCTGTCTGCAGGGGATCTACAAACTGTTTTTGGTCCGAAGGACACGGATTCAATCAATCATCATGTTTTAAAGTATGCTTATGAGTTCAAGGCCAGTGATAAAATCATTATCGCTGCTCCAATGTGGAATCTCAGTTTTCCATCCATTCTAAAAAGTTATCTGGATTATATTACGGTCACCGGGATTACCTTTCATTATACTGAACAAGGCCCAGTGGGCTTATGCCAGGAAAAAAAAGCTGTTCATATCGTAACCCGGGGCGGTACTTATTCGGAAGGGGCAGGTGCTGCTTATGAAATGGGTGACAGATACTTAAGAACAATTTTTGGTTTTCTGGGCATCACCGACTTCACAACAATCGCTGCGGAACAACTTGATGTTATCGGATTTGATGCGCAGGGAGAGCTTTCCAAAAAAATGCAGGAAGCCGAAGAAAAAGCCAGAACATTTTAAAGCTAGATGTAGCATCTTGTAAAAATATACTTCCAAAATTATGATTGTTATCCAAAAAATATCATGTTATGATTTTTAATATGACTGGTATTAATTTGAGAAGAATAGAGATGGGGTTAGTGAAGGAAACGAATCTTAAGCAGGGGTTTTATCTAGTCCTGTTAAAGGCCATGATACTACTATCGGCCTTTTCCATTATTGGAAATCTAGCAGTAGGCTACTCATTAAGCCTCAATATTAAATGGATTTTTTTAATTGTTTTGGCAGTATGTAGTATATTATATGAAAGACATAAAGGTTTTTCCGACCGCAGCAAATTCTTGTTTTTTTTGGTTCTGACAGGGATTGTTCTGCCTTTAAGTTTTATCGATGCCGGAGGAAGTAACAGCTTTACGATTGCGTATGTATTTTTTCTCTTGATTATCGTCAGTTATATTCTGGACGGTTGGTACCGTAATACAATTATCGCTGTGATTATTCTGGCTTTTATGGGTGTCCACACTTACTCCCGTTATTTCCCGGAAAGGATACCCGTACTGGACTCCGACAGTTTCTTTGTGGATCAGCTGATTCAAGTCCCAATTGTCTTGCTTTTGAGTTTCTTAGTTGTACGCTATTTTGCTGACGCTTACTACCAGACGAACCGAAGACTCATGCAACTTGCTCATTTTGATGAGCTGACAGGGCTACTGAACCGAAGAAATTTTAATGAGATTCTGCAGAAACAATTTGAATCGGGAAATCACAACGGTCATTTGATCATGCTTGATGTCGATAATTTTAAGATGATTAATGATAAAGAAGGACATCTAGCCGGAGACGATGGACTGAAACATTTGGGGGCTATTTTAAGGCAGTATTTTGATAATGGGAAAAATATGATCAGCCGCTGGGGCGGCGATGAATTTATTATTATTTATTTTGGTGAAAGCGGGCATGTGGAGACGGTTTTGGAACAAGTCAAAAAAGAATTTAAAGAATATGTGAAAAATATTGAACCGATGGTCGACATTACTTTCGGGATTGCCCCGTTACAGGGATGCCAGACCCCGAATGATGTACTGGCAAAAGCGGATCAAGTCATGTATGAAAAGAAAAGAGAAAAGAAGAACAGTTAGCCAGATTCTCTTTTCTCAGTTATCAAAATTATTGATGTACACTTGTGCTGAAAACAGTGAGGTGTTCATTTTTTTTGCTCCAGTTTTTTAATTGTTGCCAACTATTTGCCATTGATTCTCACTGATGGGTAAGTTTATTAAGACGGTTTTCCCCTGTTCTTGTCTAGCCCCCGGCTGGTCGGGTTAAAGAATTTTGCTCCTTTGGCTTCTTCGGGCAGGTAGTTCTGTTCGACCCAGTTATCTGGATATGCATGCGGGTAAAGATAGTCTAAACCATGGCCAAACTTCTTGGCACCGGGATAAGAGGCATCCTTCAGATGCAGCGGCACTTGTCCGGCTTTGTTCGTTTTGACGTATTGCTGAGCCTGATTAATAGCCTCTACAACAGAATTGCTCTTCGGAGCAGTCGCGATAGCCAGGACGGCCTGTGCCATCGGTATTCTGGCTTCAGGCAGGCCAACCCACTCTAAGGCATTTGCTGCGGCGTGGGCCTGGAGCATGACTGTCGGATCAGCAAGGCCGACGTCCTCGGAAGCATGCACGATGATCCTGCGCATGATGAACCGCGGGTCCTCACCAGATTCCAGCAGAACAGCGAACCAATACAAGGCTGCATCAGGATCGGACCCCCGCATACTTTTGATCATCGCCGAAATCATGTCGTAATGGTTGTCCCCATTTTTGTCAAAACGGAAGTGTCTTTCCTGAACGGATTCTATGGCGGTTTCTAGATCAATCCTGCGGACCCCGTCTTCAGGAGCTGTGGTCAGAACTGCAAGTTCGAGTGCATTTAAGGCCCGGCGCAAATCTCCGCCGGCGAAATCCAGCCAATGCTGAAATGCTTCTGCTGTAATCTCCGTATGGTAATTACCAAGACCTCGCTCTTTGTCCTTCAAGGCATTATCAAGCCCAAGACGGAGTTCCTGTTCTGAAAGAAGATCCAGCCTGAAAATCGTGGAACGGCTTAAAAGAGCAGCGTTGATTTCAAAATACGGATTTTCAGTAGTTGCTCCAATAAAAGTGATCATACCACGTTCAATAGCCGGCAGAAGAACATCCTGCTGGCCTTTGTTGAAGCGGTGGACTTCATCGCAGAACACAAGTGTTTTCTGCTGATAAAGATGCAGCTTTTCCTCGGCTTTCTCCAGGATTTCTCTAAGTTCTTTGACGCCGGAAGAAACAGCATTAATCCGGATAAAGTTCGAGGTTGTTTTATTGGCGATGACCTGAGCCAGGGATGTTTTACCCGTTCCGGGCGGCCCGTATAAAATGATGGATGTCACCCGGTCTGCCTCAATGGCGCGGCGCAGGAGTTTGCCGGGCCCGAGAATTTCCTGTTGGCCGATAAATTCTTCAAGCGTACGGGGACGCATTCTCTCGGCCAGGGGAGCAACTTTACCGGAGTCAAAAGCAGCCGAAAAAAGATTCATTTTCTTTTTCCTCCAAAATTATTCTTGCGGATATACTTCAATTAATAAATCAACAATAAAAAGGAAATGTTATGAAAGATGAATCCATTATAACAAATAAAATTGCAAAAGAATAACCAGAATGCTTATTGACAAATTCCGATTGGTTTAGTAGGATATAAACGTACTGACGAAGGGCAAACATTTTGCATAGCATGAGGTGAATTGTGTGAGATTTTCTACCAGAGGCAGATATGGGGTACAAATCATGGTTGATTTAGCCCAGCATGCGGCTGATGGTCCGGTTTCCCTGAAGTCTGTCGCTGACAGGCAGAAACTATCTGAGCATTATCTGGAACAACTCGTTCCTGAGCTGCGTAAGGCGGGGCTAGTCAGAAGCATCCGGGGGCCCCAGGGCGGGTATGAACTGGCCAAGCGTCCAGAACAAATCAATATCGGTGATGTGATCAGGGTACTGGAAGGACCGATCGCACCAGTCGAGTGTGTTACCCAGTCGGAAGAAGACTGCTGCCAGAAAACAGATTTCTGCGTAACGCGGGAAGTATGGGTGAAGGTTAGGGATTCCATCAACGGTGTTGTTGATTCCATTTCTCTGGCAGATTTACTGAAAGAAGCAGGCAATGGTGGAGAAAACTTGGAATTTCTTCGATAAGATTCGAGATCATGATTTTGCTTAGATCTGTCAGAAAATCTGTGTCAGGTAATAGCTATATAATGGAGGATAAAATGAAACGAATATATTTGGATCATAGCGCCACAACACCGGTCGACCCGCAGGTGGCAGAATTAATGATGGTATACTTTACAGAGTACTATGGAAACCCATCCAGTGTACATTCCTTTGGAAGACAAGTTCATAAGGCCATCGACGAAGCCAGAGAACAGGTTGCATCTCTGATTGGAGCAAATCCTTCGGAGATTACCTTTACCAGCGGCGGAACGGAAGCTGATAACCTAGCCATTCAGGGTGCCGCCAGAACAAGCGTAAAAAAAGGTACGCACCTGATAACTTCGGCGATTGAGCACCATGCTGTTCTGGATACTTTTAAATACCTGGCTAAAAACGGCTACGAAATAACCATTGTGCCGGTTGATGAGGAAGGCTTGGTAAGTGTTCAGGATATAGAAAAGGCAATCCGTCCGGACACGATTTTAATCAGTATTATGCACGCCAACAACGAGGTTGGGTCGATTCAGCCTGTCGCTGAAATAGGCCGGATTGCCAGGGAAAAAGGGGTCCTGTTCCATGTCGACGCCGTCCAGTCTCTTGGAAAACTGCCAATCGATGTAAATCAAATGAATGTCGATCTGTTAACGATATCGAGCCATAAAATCTATGGCCCTAAAGGGGTCGGTGCTTTATACATCCGCAAAGGCGTCAGGATTTCTCCGCTTGTTTTTGGCGGTTCGCAGGAAAGAAAAGTCCGTTCCGGTACGGAAAATGCTCCGGGGATCATTGGTTTTGGCAAAGCCTGTGAGTTGGCCGGACAAAGGATGGCAGACGAAAATATTGAACTGGTTAGACTCCGTGATAAATTATTCGACGGAATCCTCGCCAGCATTGATCGTGTCAAGGTGAACGGTCCGCGTGGCGCCAAGCGTCTTCCGAACAATGTCAATATCAGTATTAATTTCATTGAAGGAGAATCACTGCTCTTAAGTCTCGATTTGGTTGGAATAGCCGGTTCCAGCGGTTCGGCCTGTACTTCGGGATCTTTGGATCCTTCGCATGTTTTACTGGCCATGGGTTTAAGCCACGAGGTTGCCCATGGTTCTCTGAGGCTCTCGCTTGGCAGACAGAATACGGATGAAGAGATCGATTATGTGTTACAGGAGCTTCCGAAGATCGTGCAGCGCTTAAGAGAAATGTCTCCTTTATATCATAAAGCAATTTGAGCTAGTTAAAGCAAATAGATAGTTCCTCAAAGCAAGCTGAAAGACAGGAATAAGACAGGAGTGAATCAGATGTATTCAGAAAAAGTAATCGATCATTTTACGAATCCCCGTAACGTAGGTGACATTGAAAATGCAAATGGCGTTGGGCAAGTCGGCAACGCCAAGTGCGGCGACATTATGCGGATTTCAATGGTTGTTGAAAACGATGTTATCAAAGATATCAAGTTTAAGACATTTGGCTGCGGGGCTGCGGTAGCAACCAGTAGTATGGTTACGGAAATGGTCAAAGGCAAAAGCGTGAATGAAGCCTTAGATATTTCGAATGCTGCTGTTGCCGAAGCCCTTGGAGGTTTGCCTGAAGCCAAGCTGCACTGTTCCAATCTTGCCGCAGATGCTGTTCATGAAGCTATCAAAGACTACATCCAGAAAAAGACCAAGGTCTGAGGAAGGATGAAGGTTAAACGTATGAAAGTTGCTGTTGGAATGAGTGGCGGCGTGGATAGTTCCACCGCCGCTGCTTTACTTCAAGAAAATGGTCATGAGGTGATCGGAGTCACCATTGTGACCCATGAAGGCGGACTTGCTGAAACCGCTGCGCTGGAAGCAGCTGAGCAGCTCAGAATACCGCTGCATGTGCTTGATTTCCGGACGGTTTTTAAACAGGAAGTCATTGATTCGTTTGCGGAGAGCTACTACAGAGGGGAAACGCCAAATCCGTGTGTGCTGTGTAACCGGAAAATCAAATTTGGAGAATTGCTGAAACAGTCGCACAAACTTGGTGCCGACTATCTTGCGACCGGTCATTATGTTCGGAAAATGGTTGACGAAACTTCAGGCCGCTGGCTGATCCAAACCGGGCTGGACGCGAAAAAAGACCAGAGTTATGTGTTATACTCCTTAAGCCAGGAGCAGATTGCCCATGCACTTTTCCCGCTTGGTGATTATACGAAAGAACAGGTCAGGGACTTGGCGAGGAACAGAAAATTGACAGCTGCTGACAGCAGTGAGAGTCAGGAAATCTGTTTTATTCCTGACAACAACTATGCGGAATATATTAGGACGGCAATGGGCAAAGATTCTGAACCAGGTGATTTCACGGATTTCTCCGGCCGCATTATCGGCAGACACAGGGGATTGATCCATTATACGGTCGGACAGCGGAAGGGATTAGGGGTAACATTTGGTAAACCAATGTTTGTGGCTTCGATTGACCCGGTTGGCAACTGGGTAATACTTGGAGAAGGAAATGATCTCTATACCGATGTTCTTTGGGCGACAGATCTGAACTGGATTGCTCTGGAAAGGCTGTCCGACCCCTTGAAGGTGCAGGCCAAGATTCGTTACAAGGCGAATCCCGCAGCAGCTGTTCTTTATCCTGAAAATAATCTTGTCAGGGTTCAGTTTGAGACTCCGCAGCGGGCAGTTACTCCCGGTCAGTCGGTTGTGTTCTATGACGGGCCGACGGTGTTGGGAGGAGGGGTTATTGTATCGGATAAGTGCGGAATCCGCCAAGATCTTCTTGAGGCAGAATAAGAAGTGATTGCCGAAGGGCTGACCCGTGCGAAATATTTCTTTCAGCGATATTTCAGTTTTATGTCATAATATAAAATGCAATATTGCTGAAAGGAATATTATCCTGATATTCCGGCAATAATACCGGATATAATCCTAAGGCAAATGAGGGAATTATGCGGAGGATGAGAGATATTGTCCGGCTCCCGGTGATTGATCTAAATTCCGGGGAACGTCTGGGCTGGGTAAAAGATATCCTATATAATGAAAAAGACAATACGGTTTCCGGCATCATCGTGGAAAAAGATTCTCTGCTCACGCACCCGCTCGAAGACATGAGCAGAGATGATATCGTATCTTTCGGCAAGGATTCCCTTGCTGTTAAGAACCCAGAAGGGAAAAAGATTTCAGGTGCATCCTGGTCTCAGAAAGTCGGAAACAAAGTTTTTAATGGAGAAGGCGATATCAAAGGAACGATAGGCGATATCTATGTGGACAACACAGTCCAAAAAGTACTTGGTTATGAAATATCAGACGGTCTTTTTGCGGATTTGATGAAGGGCAGGGAGGCTGTATTTGAGGAAAACATTCTTTGCGAGAGCCAGGATGTTGTTGTGATTGAAGGAGGTTCATTGTCATGATTTGCCCGGTTTGCGGGGGACGACAGACCGGAAAGGTCGGTGTGGAACAATACTATTGCTGGGACTGTTTTATTGAATTCAACAGTCATACCGATCAGGTAGTCGTATTTGATTTGGAAGAAGATGGGACACTGGTAGCGTGGGAAGATTTCTTCCTTGAAAGCGAGCAGATCGTTCAGGCTCAGGCAGCTGCTGAATGACGCCGAATTGCCATGTCTATACCTTCATACCGTACATGCGTAGGATAGAGTTGGCGCTTCGCTTATACCATGGATGGCAAGTAGCGGCAAGGCCAAGAAGCTAAGGCCACGGCCTGTCCATCGGGGGTTGGGATTTTCAAATTCATTTTGAAAAGACCGCCCTTTATTTGTCTTAAAACATAACTGGGAGGCGAGTATGGGACAGACCAAGCTGCGTTGGATTTTTGGCATCTTGTTGGCTATAGCAGGTTTCCTTCTGTTTATGAAGGTTAAAAAGATTGCTTTTTCTTTTGCAGCAGGCGCCGTTATAGCCTATCTTTTAAGTCCCATGGTCAATTGGCTCGAAAAAAAAGGCCTGCGCCGACGGTGGGCAATTGCCTTGATTTTCCTTTGGATTGTGGTTTTGCTTGCTGTGCTGTTTTTGTTACTGCTGCCCACGTTTTACCTGGAGCTTGGAAGACTGTCCGTTGTACTGCCAGAGAGACTGGAAGTCATTTACCATTATGTACAAACTGGGAAAAGTGTCTACCCGCAAAATATCCTGCCTGAAGAGCTCAGCAGATTAATGGATAAAAAACTGATTCAGGGGCAATCCTATCTGACCGGCTGGCTGGAAAAGGTCATGGAAAATATTCCGGCTTTGCTTTCTTCCATCGGATTAATCGTTCTTTCCCCAATTCTGGCCATCTATTTTTTGGCGGACTGGAGAAAAATCGCGGACGGGGTTTTAATGCTTGTTCCTGGCAGGATGAGGGAGCAGTGGCACAAGGTATTACAGGAAATCGATTATGTGATCAAACGGTATATCCAGGGCAATATGATTGATGCGGTCATCGTCGGCCTTCTGATCGGCATAGGGATTAAGCTCATCGGTATGGAATATGCGCTGATTATCGGGATCATTTGCGGAATTACCAATCTGATCCCGTATTTTGGTCCGATCTTAGGCGGCATACCGTCAATTTTACTGGGCTTAAGCAGATCCCCTCTGATGGCTGTAAAAGTCGCCCTGGTCATCTTCATTGTCCAGCAGCTGGACAGCAATCTGATTAATCCGCGTCTGATGAGTAATAAAATCGGGCTTCATCCGCTCTGGGTCGTTTTTGCTCTTTTGGCCGGCGGGGAAATCGGCGGTTTGCTCGGAATGCTTTTTGCCGTTCCATTGACGGCAGTCCTGCGTATCATCATCAAAAATGTTTATTATTATCTGGTTGCACCGCGAGATCTGAAGTCAACGAAGAATTAAGTAGGTTTTGCGGTGGTCAGGTCTGTTGACAGGCAACTTCTCTTTTGGCTATACTTATTTTAGTGTATCAGAAAGTGTAAGTACTTTCTGAACCATCTATGTGCAACGAAGGCTGCCGCCAAAGGCTTGGCGTCAGCCACGTTTTCTTTCGTCTATCAGAAAGTATAAGGATTTTTGGATGATCTAAGTGCAGCTAGGGCAGTCCTTTCCAAAGAGGCTTGCGCCGGGCTAAGTTTTCTAAGTCTTAGCTAGATTTGCCGTTGCTGTTTTGAGATAAATATAAGCTCTTAGGAGCCTTCCATATAAGGAGGAAGTAGATGTATACCGGAAATCAACTGCGTGAAATGTTTCTGAAGTATTTTGAGGGAAAAGGACATGTTATTCAGCCCAGCGCCTCCCTAATCCCGAAAGATGATCCTACTTTACTTTTAACGGTAGCCGGAATGGTTCCGTTTAAGCCATATTTTTTAAGGCAAGTGGAGCCTCCGTTTTCGAGAGCGACCACCGCTCAAAAATGTGTCCGAACCCCTGACCTGGAGAGTGTCGGCAAAACGGCCAGACACCATACATTTTTTGAGATGCTCGGTAATTTTTCTTTCGGTGACTATTTTAAAGAGGAAGTCATTCCATGGGCCTGGGAATATATTACCGGCGTACTGCAAATTCCCGTCGAAAAGCTCTGGGTAACCATCTATCCGGAAGACGAAGAGGCCAGAAATATCTGGACAAAGGCAGGTGTAAGTCCGGATCGGATCGTCGCCGATCCCGAGAATTTCTGGGCTGCCGGACCGGTCGGACCTTGCGGGCCTTGTTCGGAAATCTACGTAGATCTTGGAGAAAGCCGGGGTTGTGGCAAAGATGATTGTGCAATCGGCTGCGACTGTGACCGTTTCCTGGAGGTTTGGAACCTGGTCTTTATGCAGTACATAAGAGATGAAGCCGGTACACTGACTCCTCTGCCGAAGCGAAATATTGATACCGGGATGGGGCTGGAAAGAATCGCATCGGTGATTCAGGGCGTTGAATCCAACTTTGATACGGATTTATTTATACCGCTCATCAATAAAACGGCAGAAATTGCTGGCGTGCAATATAAACAAGATCCGAAGACGGACGTTGCATTGAAGGTCGTTGCCGACCATGCCCGAGCAGTATCTTTTATGCTGGCGGACGGAATTCGGCCGAGCAGCGACGGCCGTGGCTATGTTTTACGGCGGATTTTACGCAGGGGCATTCGTTTTGCCCGGCTTTTAGGAATTGAAAAGCCGTTTTTAGAACAAATATTCCGTGTTATCCAGGAACATTATGCGCACTGGTATACGGAGCTCAAAGAGAATGAAAATTTTATCCTAAACCATTTGCGGCTGGAAGAAAAGAATTTCCAGGCTACCCTTGAACAGGGCACGCTGATCCTTCAGGATAAGGTGAAAGTGCTTAAAGAATCAGGTCAGAAGGTCCTTAGCGGGGAAGACGCTTTTCATCTGTATGAGACCTATGGTTTCCCGGTAGAACTGACGGAAGAAATGCTGATGGAAGAGGGGATCTCCGTGAATATGGAGTCGTTCGACATAGCATCGGAAGAACACCGTCTGCTGGCGAAAGAACAATCCCGTCAGATGAAAGCTGTTGGGGAAAACAGCCTGCTCACAGAGAAAGCAAAAAGACTGGGGCCGACCCGTTTTCTCGGCTATGAGCAACTGGAAAGTGACAGCATCATTGAAGCGATGTTCAATGAAGAAGGCGAAGTGGATGGGGCCGGTGAAGGGGAGGAAGTCCTTTGTCTTTTGGATCAGACACCTTTTTATGCTGAGAGTGGCGGACAGGTTTCAGACGAAGGAATCATCCGGACCGGCAAGGCGTATGCTGAAGTGCTGGAATTACGGAAACTTCCGAGCGGCGCGGTTACGCACCGCCTGCTGATTAAAGACGGGGTGCTGAAAATAGGGGAAAAGATCCACGCCATCGTCAATAAGGAAAAACGCCAGGCCATAGCCGGACACCATAGTTCAACGCATCTTCTGCAGACGGCGCTACGTAAGATCTTGGGGGATCACGTCCAGCAGGCAGGTTCCCTTGTTACGAGTGAACGCCTGCGGTTTGATTTTTCGCATTTTTCACCGCTTACGGCTGAGCAAATTACCGAAGTAGAAAACGAAGTGAACCGGCAAATCATGGCCGGTCTTACGGTGCAGGCCGAAGAAATGGGTATGAACCAAGCCCGTGAAAAAGGCGCGATTGCGTTGTTTGGCGAAAAATACGGAGAAATTGTGCGTTTGGTGGAAATGGGAGATTACAGCAGAGAGCTCTGCGGTGGAACCCATGTCAAAAATACAGGAGAAATCGGTTTGTTCAAAATCATTTCCGAGAGTGGTATTGGCGCAGGCTTAAGAAGAATTGAAGCTGTGGCAGGTATGGGATCGTTGGCATACTTAAGAGAAATAGAGAGCCAGCTCGCTGAGATCAGTACGGTACTGAAAGTTCAGCCGAAGGAAAGCGTGAAAAAAGTTTACCTTATGGCCGCTCAGATCAGAGAATTCGAAAAAGAAATCCAGCAGCTCAATGCCAAGCTGTCTAAATATGAAGCGGACAGCATTCTGAGCAAGGTTCAGGATATTCACGGCGTGAAAATACTTGCTTCCAGGGTTCAGGCTCCGGATATGGAGACACTCAGGCAAACAGCGGACATGCTCCGGGACAAGCTGAAAGAAGGCGTTATTGTCCTTGGTGCTGTTGCCGACGAAAAGGTAAATCTGGTAACTGTGGTTCATCCGTCAGGGTTAAATGGACTTCATGCCGGCAAGATTATTAAGGAAGTGGCATCGATTACAGGCGGCGGAGGAGGCGGTCGTCCCGACATGGCCCAGGCCGGCGGCAAGGATCCTTCCAAGCTTGGCGAGGCGCTGGATAAAGTACCTTCCATAATTCGTCATTTTTTGGGGCATAATAGTTAAAGATTACTAAAAAAGTGAAAATATTTTTAACAAACTGACAGGTAATCTTTGGATCGATGCAGAATAATGTATAACATACTGGTGAAAGAAAGGAGGTATAAACCTTGAGTAAGATGGAAGAAACCATGATGTTCAAATCCCATCCAGGTGACAATTCACCGCGGGAAATATTGCAACAGGTTTATGCTGCACTGCAGGAGAAAGGATATGATCCGATCAATCAGTTGGTGGGCTACTTGATGTCCGGAGATCCTGTCTATATTACCAGTCATAATCAGGCCAGAACCAAAATCCGCAAGCTGGAACGTTATGAATTGCTGGAGGAACTGGTAAAATTCTATTTGCGTGATTTATAAAAAAGATTTTCTTACGTTTTAATTTTTTGAATCTAACACGAATGGTTCTTGTTTTTGCGTTGCGTTTGATTAGCTGCCCTCACAGTACGTGGGGGTTTCGTTTTGGAGGATGGACATTTGCTGAAGGTCAAATTAGGGCTAAAGGGCCCGACGGTATCGAAAATATGTTTTGGCAGCCTCGCGATTTCTTCGCTTCAGGGCAGGGTGAGCGAAGAGCAGGGAAGAGAGATCCTTCAATATGCGCTTTCAAAGGGGATAGACTGGGTCGATACGGCAGAACTCTATGAAAACTATAGTCAGTTAAAACCTGTTCTGGCCAAGAATCCTGAGATGAAAGTTGTATCTAAATCTTATGCGGTGACGCATCAGGAGCTGGATGCGAGTCTAGAGAAAGCCAGAAAGGAACTGGGCAGGGATTCTATTGATATTTTTCTGCTTCATGAGCAGGAAAGCCATCTAACACTCAAAGGACATGCCGGGGCCTGGGAAGGACTGCTTGGGGCAAAGGCCAGGGGTCAGGTCGGGATGATCGGAATCTCGACACACGCGGTCCAAGGGGTGAGAGCAGGGGCTCTTCAGCCGGGTCTTGACGTGATTCACCCGCTCATTAATTACCAGGGCCTCGGCATTATCGACGGAAGTCTTGAGGAGATGCTGGAAGCTATTGCGTTTGCGGCTGAATTGGGTATTGGGATCTATGCGATGAAGGTTTTTGGTGGTGGACACTTGGCGGCTGAACCGGACAGAGCCGTGAATTTTATCCGGAGTATTCGCGGAATTCAGGCGATGGCTTTAGGTATGTCATCAATTCCGGAAGTAGATTATAACCTAGCACTGCTGAACGAGGAACCTATATCCGATGAATTGCGTCAAGCGGTTCTACATCGGGAGAAAAAACTGTACATTGCCGACTGGTGTCAGGGCTGTGGAAAATGCGTCGGCGGCTGCCCACAAAATGCGCTTTATCTAAACGACGGACAGGCTTGCCTGCAGCCGGAAAGATGTGTTTTGTGCGGATACTGCGGCAGATATTGCCCGCATTTCTGTTTGAAGATTATATGAAAAAAATTTAAATAATATTTTCCGTAAATCGGGATAATAATAGCGGAGAAAAATGTTAAGGTATATAATTAGGATAAGGGACGTACATCTGAAAGTAATCGAATAGTGATGCCAAAATGTACAGACAGGGGGACGCTGTTATGAAAAAGAAAGTTCAGGAGTATTGCATTGAGTGCGGCGAAATTACTGAATTCCTGTATGATGGCGAAGAATGGTTATGTAAGAATTGCGGAAGTCACAATTCGCAGGGTGTAATGAACGACTCTATTCCATTAAACAACGATGACGAGCAGGACCGGGCGTAGACCCTACGTGGTCAGGCAGTTGCTGAGGTGCATGAATGAGGATAATGGGGCTGGATCTTGGTGAAAAGACGATTGGCGTCGCGATGAGCGATCCGCTGGGTATTACTGCCCAGGGAGTGGAAGTCATAAGAAGAACCGGAAAAGAGAAAGACCGGGAAGAATTAGCCCGCCTGATCCGGGAGTACGAGGTGGATGAAATTGTCCTGGGATATCCGAAGAATATGAATGGGACACTCGGTGAAAGAGCGAAGCTGACGGAGGTTTTTGCCGAAGAGCTTCGTGAAGAATATTTACTGCCGGTGAAGTTGTGGGACGAACGGCTGAGCACCATCGGAGCCCAAAGGGCCTTGCTGGAGGCAGATCTGTCCAGAGCAAAGAGGAAAAAAGTCATTGATAAGATGGCGGCAGTATTCATTCTCCAGGGATATCTCAACAGCAAGTGAACGGAAATTGAGATATCATTTGACTTTCTTTTCCTGCCAAGGTAGAATTACAATATCTGATTTGAAGAGGTGATACATATGTCCGATGAAATTAATAAGCAAGATGATCTTGATGATGAAGAGGTTTTTGATGTCATTGTCTTAAATGATGACGAAGGAAATGAAAACGAATTCATGCATCTTGCCACCCTCGAAGTTGAAGGCAGTACGTATTTTGTGCTTCTTCCTGTTGAAGAAACAGAAGAAGACGAAGAAGAAGCCGAAGCCATTATTCTGAAGCTTGGCAAAGATGAAAACGGTGAAGACATGCTCATGGATATCGAAGACGATGAGGAATGGGAAAAAGTTGCCGATGCCTGGGAAGAAATGGAAGATGAATTTGACGAAGAATAAGCAGAAAATTTGTTCTTAGAAGTCATAAATGATTTAGAAGCTCACGCTGGAAAGCGTGAGTTTCTTATTGACGAAAAAAAAGGTATAATAGCACATAGCAGGTTTGTCATTCAATGGATCATTATTTTAGTCATCCAAATTCTTGGATTAGGAAAGAGAGAGGTAAAGTGAGGAGAAAACGCCGAAAGGCTCCTGTAAGAAAAAAAATCTATACGATTGGCATTATTTTGGTCGTGCTGCTTGTGCTGTTGGCCGGCGGAACATGGTGGTCAGGGAATTTAAAGCCGGTCTCCGATTCTTCCGATAAAGTTGCTTTTGTTCTGGAGCCTGGCATGAATGCCTCTGAAGTTGCGGCCAAGCTTGAAACTGACCATTTAATTCGCCAGGCAAGTGTGTTCCGCCAGTTATGCCGGATTAACAAAGCTGATTCCAAGCTGGTTGCAGGATTATACTATCTTTCACCTTCCATGAGCTCCAGGGAGATCCTGGATACGCTGATGAAAGGACCGGAACCGGAAGTTGTCCGGATTACGATTCCGGAAGGATATACGGTTGCCCAGATTGTCGATAAGCTCGTCGAGAATAGCTTGGGAACGAAGAATGAATTTTATGACGCTATGGAACGATTTGATCAGGATAATTACAGCTTTTTGGCAGATATCCCTTCGGGTGAAAACCGGCTGGAAGGCTTTCTGTTTCCCGACACGTATTTCTTTGATAAAAAGGCTACGCCCTCAGAAACCATTGAACGATTTTTGCAGCGTTTTAAACAGGAGCTGACAGCTGAGACCACGAACCGCCTGGCTGAACGGAATATGTCTGTTTTTGAGTGGCTCATCAAAGCTTCCCTCGTCGAGAAAGAAGCGAAGAAAGCAGAAGAAAGACCGTTGATTGCAGGTGTTTTTGAAAATCGTCTGAAAATTGACATGCCGCTGGAATCCTGCGCAACGATTCAGTATATCTTGGGGGAAGTCAAACCGGTGCTGACTATTGCGGATACCCAGATCGATTCTCCGTATAATACGTACCGGAATACCGGGCTGCCTCCCGGACCGATTGCGAACCCGGGTCATGCTTCTTTACAGGCCGCACTTTACCCGAAAGATACCGACTATTTCTTCTTTGTCGCCAAAAATGACGGGTCACATGCTTTTGCTGTTACCTATGAGGAACATTTAAAAAATGTAAGCATCTATCAATAAAAATTTTGATAAAACGTGATGATCAATTGTTTAAGTTTAAAAATAATGCAGGGAGTAACTGATGAAAAAACCGGAACTCCTGGCACCTGCCGGAGATTTTGAAAAGTTAAAGTTTGCCTATGCGTACGGGGCTGATGCAGTATACGCAGGGGGGGCTTCGTTTGGTTTGCGGGCTTATGCCGGGAATCTGAATGATGATGAACTTAAGTTGGGGGCCGAATATGCGCATAGACTTGGCCGGAAGATCTATATTGCCGTCAACATTTTTGCGCATGAGCAGGATTTCGCCGGACTTAAGGATTATCTGATCAGATTAACAGAGTTTGAAATTGACGGGATCATCGTCTCTGATCCCGGGATACTGTCCCTGGCCCGGAGGGAAACGCCGGATCTGTCCGTCCATTTGAGTACACAGGCCAATTGTACGAATGCAGCCGGTGCCAACTTCTGGTTTTCCCAGGGTGTGCGCAGAGCCGTACTTGCGAGGGAACTTACACTGGAAGAACTAAAAACCCTCTGTCCCCAAGCCCAAGGCGAATTAGAAATCTTTGTCCATGGCGCCATGTGTATGTCGTACTCGGGACGCTGCCTTCTGAGCAATTACCTTACCGGTCGTGATGCTAACCACGGAGAATGCACCCATCCCTGCCGCTGGGGCTACGCGCTGGTCGAAGAGAAAAGGCCCGGACAGTATTTTCCGCTGGAGGAAGATGTCAGGGGAAGCTATATATTTAACTCCCATGATCTTTGCCTTCTGCCCAACTTGCCTTTATTGAAAGATTTAAATCTGGCAAGCTATAAGATAGAAGGCAGAATGAAAAGCGCCTATTATGTAGCCAGCACGGTCAAAGTATATCGTGAAGCTTTGGACGTCTTGTGGGAACAAGGAGAAACAAAATTCAGGGAAAAGATTCCTTCCTGGCTTGCCGAAATGGACAAGGTGAGCCACCGTGACTATTCAACCGGATTCCTTTTTGGAAAGCCGGGGGCTGAAGCGCATAACATTGAAACTTCCAATTATATCCGCGAATACAGTTTTGTCGGAAGAGTGCTGGAACAAGAGGAATGCGCGGCAATCGGGAAGGGAAACGAATGCGGCTGTTGGATAGAGCAGCGTAATCATTTCCGGCTAGGCGATGAGCTTGAGGTGCTTGCTCCGGAAGGAGAACCGTGGACATTTAAAGTGAACGGCCTCTGGAGCTTGGATGGGGAGAAGACCGATGTGGCGAGGCATCCGCAGCAAAAACTGAAGATTGCGGCTCCCGCACCGTTGAAACCTTTCAGTATCCTGCGCAAAGTAGTTCCTGCCCGTTAGGTTCATGATCACAATATCAGGGCTGACAAGTACAACGTTCACAAATTCCCTGCCCAAATCATTCATGCAAGCTTGATTACCCTGGGAAGAACAACCTGAGATAACAACAAAGAATAAAAACATCGGGTAAGGACACGGGAGAAAGACCAAATGAAAAAAGACGGGAATATTGAAAATTTAAAAGTAAAATCAATTGATGAAGAATCCCATAGCAGCTGGGAAAGTTCTGATCTGCTGGTCAAAGCAAGGATCCCCCGTTCAGATATTCAGCTTTTGGCCAAATATGTCGAGGGACTTGGTCACCTGGGGGTGGTCACAACAACCGATAAAGCCAAAGGTGAAGTAATGATCCAAACGACCAGGTACTGCTGGCCGGAATTAGAAAAAATACTCTCGGCACTTCCTTTGCAAATGGAGATTTTATCCTAACTGGCATTTGAGATTCCTTGAATTAAAATTGGATATTCTGCCAGAATCTTGTTGTTCTGAGAAAAATCCTATACTATTATAGTGTTATGGGTGATACGAGAAGAGTAGGAGAGACTTTCCGCATGAAAAAACACTGGCTGGCTGTCATCGGTGAAAATGAATTGTCAATAGCCACAATTGCTGTCGGAAAATCTAAAGAAATTGAGATACATATGCAAGCATCATACAAGGAACCGGGCGGTAAAAATATTGGCTATGCCGTGCCGACCGGTTATGATGTTTCGGGGCTGAAGAACTGGCTTCAATACCAGCGGATACCGCTCCATAAACTAAAAATTGCCGTTTCGGGTCAAGGATTAATTACGACCATTATTACACTGCCGAATATGGCGGATCAGGAACTCGAAAAATTTATTGCCGGAGATATGGATGAATATCTTGAACGGTATACCGATCATTATATTGTGGATTATCGCATCCTGAAAAAATATCAGGAAAACGGGGTACCCATGTTAAAAGTCCTCCTGGCAGCTTTCCCGGCCGAAAAAATGAAGCAGGTTCAGTCATTCTGCCGGGATCTTGGGATTGAACCCAAGACGGTGGATCTTACTGCGGATTGCCTAGCCAGAATTTATTCTTTCTTGGCAGAAAGAATGCCTGCTCATGCTCCCCAGGGGAATACGGAACAAGGACAAAACAGCAACGATTTCGCGATTGTCTCCTTAAATCCGGGGCTGATTGAGTTTGTACTGCTGGAAAATGGCAGCTTCTTTTTGTATACCGATTTAAAAGTTAATACGGACGAGAAAACCGTTAAGGCAGAAGAAACTCTCAATACGGATGAAAGAAATCAAAATGCGAGTAGAACAGGCAATACCGAAAAACATGTTTTTCCCGAAGACTTGCCACAATCAACAGGCCAGGAACCTTCTGATCTGTTAGATGAATTAATTGGGTTGGAGACCAAAGATAACGATTATCCGCAGCTCGATTTTTATAGGGTCCAAAACCTGCGGAATCATCAAGAAACATTATCTCTGGAGGAATTAGAAGCTGCGGAATTCTATTATTCCCAGCTGGAATCCGTCAAATCGGTCAAAGAAAAAGATGAGTTTGTCCTGGAAGATCTATTTGTGCCTTACGAATTATTGGAAGAGGAATTACCTATCTCGTCCACATATCAGGATTTAGAAAAAGAGATGGCCGCTAAAGCTGATAAAAAAGCTGACCTTAGTATGTACAGTTCGCCGAAGGAACTTTCCGATATTTCCGGTAAATTAGATTTAAGCCCGATCATATCCGCATTATCCAAGCTATTGAACTTCTATTCCGACCGCCATGCCGGAAATTCGGTAGGGACAATCTATCTGACCGGGGAGTACAGCCTCTGGCCGGGACTGGAAGAATATTTCCGAAAAAGTTTGCGGATCAACACTGAAACGGGTTTTCCAAATAACTGGATGCCGCTGTTTAAGGCGGACGGAGATACAAGCCTAGCGGAAAACTGGCAGAAGTATGGCAGTCTGTATGGGCTCGCCTTACGTGAAGATATCCACTAACTGGAGGGGCAAATGAACGAAAGAACACAGTTTAATTTTGCGCTGCGCTGGGAAATTGAATCCGGCAGCGGAAAACAGCCTGTTCGAAAAAAGCTTAGCGTCGTTGTTATCATCATCGCCGTTGTTTTTGCTGTGATCATTCTAGCCTCCCCGTGGGTTTGGCAGCAAAAACTGGCCTTGGATTCAGACAGGATTGAAGCCGGCATTCAGTCCTACAATGAAGTTGCTGCTTTCATGGCAGAAAACGACAGGCTCCGTTCCCTGATCACTGATCAGCGTAGCTTTCTGGAGCTTGGGGCTAGGGGATCAATCGGCAATCCGGCAGTTATAAGGAGTCAAATAGGCGGACTTCTGCCGGGAGACGCGCAGGTCACTTCTTTTTTGCTTCAGGTGGATAATAGGGTCCAATTGCAGCTGATCCTGCCTAAATCAGTAAATATCCGCAGTTTAGAAAATATTTTCATTGGTTCCGGTAGGTTTGAAAGTTTTGATATCCAAACGATTTCATTGAATGACAGGGGACAGACGTTAAATCTCGCTCTGAAACTGAAACCGTAGGAGAAATAGAAACGATGCGTATGAAGAAAAATGGCATTTTAATAACAGGCCTGATCATTCTGTTCGGAATAGGTTATCTCTATCTGCTGGCTGGTCAGTGTGGAGTGCTGCAGGAGAATTCAGATCAACTCCGCGAACGCGAGGCTTATCTGGTAACGTTGCAGAACAATTACATCAATTTGTCCGGGCTGAAACAGGAACAGACGGATTTAACAGCTCAAGCTGCTGAACTGGATCTGACCGTTCCGAAAAACCTGGTCAAACCGGATATGATGGTCTTTATTTTCAATCTGGCCAAAGACAGCGGGATCAATTCTCAGAATCTGACTTTTGAAGAGATGAAAGATGAAGGCAGTTATTCTTCTCTGGCTATGAATTTCTCCTGTACGGGGCCAACCGCCAAAATCTATGCTTTTGTGGAACGGCTTCGCAAGGTAAGTCAGTATAATCTGGCGCTGGACAGCATCCAGGTAAATGAAGGCGAAGAGGATACGGCTGCAGCCAGGATTAGGATCATTGCTTACGGATACAAAGAATAAACGATTATTTGGAGCCATTAGAGAATTTATAGAGTTCGGCAAATGCGGGCTCGAAGAGCCCGCAAATACTGTATAATTTAGATATGCTACTAAATAAATCATACGCTAAAAAGTATACCGAATATCGCGACGGGTATCAATTAGTTTTGCTGTGTATTGGATATAACGTCAACAAGCTTCATGCGAAGATACAAAATGAACGCATCGGAAAGCTACTTCATCAGCTAAAAATGGCCTGGAATTGATGGAAAAAAACACGTTAATCCCCAAAGAATATCTCTTACAAAGACCTAAGATTAGACATTGCAAAGCCCTACCTTCAAGGCTTTATTCGTTATACCTCCCAGAGGTAGTTGCTCAATCCATATACCTGAGTTGGCCTTTAATATTCCGATAGAAGAAGGCGGTGCCGCCGAACTTATCGTTTTGCGACACCGCCTTCCTTTGTTACAGAGGCAAGTGCAGTCTTTCTGATTTGTTTAAATGAAAAATTTCCGAGTCAGGATAAGCAGTATTCTTCTGCTTTACGCATAGTTATTAAAAGAGCATGCGTAAGGAGTTGAAGGGTTAATGATTGCTGAAGCTTTTCTTGTCGGGCTTGCCTTATCGGTGATTAAGGGCGTTACCCTGCTGGTATCGTATATTAATAATAATGCGTTCCCCCAGCCGTTAGGAGAAAGGGAGGAAGCTGAATATCTGAGTATCCTGGCGGACTACAAAAATGCCGAGAATTTTTCCAATGAACTTGTCGCAGAAAACGCGCGAAATAAACTGATTGAGCATAATCTGAGGCTGGTCGCGCATCTTGTAAAAAAATATGACGGAACCGGAGCGGACAGTGACGATCTAATTTCGATCGGGACCATCGGTTTAATTAAGGGCATCAATACGTTTAACACGGAAAAGGGAACCAGACTCGCCACCTATGCGGCACGCTGCATCGAAAATGAGATTTTGATGTATTTGCGCTCCCTAAAAAAATCCCGCGGGGAAGTGTCCATTTATGACCCAATTGGTACGGATAAAGAAGGAAACGCGATTAATCTTATTGATGTCCTGGGTACAGATCCGGATGCAATTTCGGATCAGGTGGAAAGTCAATTTGAACAAAGGGTGGTCCTGGAAAAACTCAAATGTTTGACAGGAAGGGAACAAACGGTAATTAAACTTCGTTTCGGCCTGATGAACACACCCAAAAAGACGCAGAGAGAGATAGGTAAACTGCTGGGAATCTCCAGGTCTTACGTCTCACGGATAGAGAAAAAAGCGGTGGAGAAACTGATGGAGGAAATGAAGGACCACCGGGTGAAATAGTACGAAACTGGTACAACTTGCCTCAAACTTGCCAGAAACAGGTTGCTCTTAGATATTGAGCTGATATATAATTATTTGGTAATAATAATTGGAAAGCAGAGGAACCGGTATGCGCGGAATCTTACGACCGGATTTTCAATATGAGATGCTGCAGGATATCCAGGCAGAGGATCTGCAGGCAAATGGCATCAAGGGTTTGATCCTGGATCTGGATAACACCATAACGCCGTGGAATGACAGAACTTTAACCGAAGACGTGATCGCCTGGTTTAAAAAAATGAATGACGCAGGAATTAAATCCTGCATCGTTTCCAATAACAGAGGACCCGAAAGGGTTTCTGCTGTTGCTGATGTGCTGGAAATACTTTATGTTTACAAGGCCAAGAAACCACATAAAAAAGCTTTTCTGAGAGGGATTCGGGTCCTGGATATTCCGGAGTCCGAGGTCGCAGTGATTGGGGACCAGCTGTTTACGGATGTTTTTGGCGGCAACAAGCTCGGACTTAAGACCATATTAGTTTCACCGATTGCTCAAAAGGAATTCCCGGGTACGAAAGTCCTGCGTTTTATGGAACGGCTGGCAGGCAGAAAAGCCAAGTATATCCGCACGATAAGATCTTAAGAGGGCTTAAGACTTTGTTTTCAGATTATCCATTTTTAAATGTCTATTAAAGGGACGAGATACGCATGAAGTATGCAATCATCGGCTATCCTGTGGAACATTCCCTGTCTCCGAAAATGCACGAGGCGGGATTTAAGGCTGCCGGTTTGCCTGCAACCTACGACAGGATCACAGTTCAGCCGATTCAACTGGCTGAAAGTATCGGATATCTCAAAAATAACCACTATGACGGCTGGAACGTCACGTATCCGTTGAAGGAAAAAATTATTCCTTATATGGATGTCCTTACTCCTGAGGCACAGCGTATTGGCGCCGTCAACACAGTGAAAGTCCAGAACGGAAGACTCTATGGACATAACACAGACGGCGGTGGCTTTATTCAGGCGTTGCTCAGTAAGGGTTTTATTTTTGAGGGTAAAGAAGTTGTCATATTAGGGGCTGGAGGGGCTGCCAAAGCCATTGCGGCAGCCCTGGCGTCCTTACAGGTAAAAATGCTTATTCTGAACAGAAGTGAGGAAAAAGCTGGGACACTTGCCGGACAAGTAAACAGACTCGGTGGAAACGCAGCCTCGGGTAATTTTGCTCGCGGGTGCTGGCT
This sequence comes from Dehalobacter sp. MCB1, assembly GCF_003590275.1. Taxonomy (NCBI): domain Bacteria; kingdom Bacillati; phylum Bacillota; class Clostridia; order Eubacteriales; family Desulfitobacteriaceae; genus Dehalobacter; species Dehalobacter sp. MCB1. Next base: position 102,874 of record NZ_LXPC01000008.1, read on the forward strand.
GGAGGTTGTGGATTTGCTGATTCAAACAACCTCGATTGGCATGAAAGATGAAGCGTATACGATTGATCTTCAAGGCCTTAATCCTTCGGCTTGGGCCGTTGACCTGATTTACCATCCGGCCGTTACAGATTTCATGGCACAGGCCGCTGCCTGCGGCTGCCGGTCCATGAATGGTTTGGATATGCTGCTGTTTCAGGGGATCCTTGCCTGGGAATTCTGGCTGGAGCAGAAGGCTCCGCTGGACATTATGCGGAAAGCTTTGCAGGAGAAATTGGAAGGTAACAAAGGATAGAAATGCAGGGGATAGGAATGGTAGCAAAGCGAAGAAACGGGTACTCATTGATTGAGATCCTGCTTGTGCTTGCGCTGTTATCGGGTGCGGCCTTTACTTTCCTTGTGCATATTCCGCTGCAAATGGAGGAACGGAGACTGGACCTTTCAGCGGCAGTTCTGCTTCAGGACTTACGGGAAGTTCAGCAGACAGCTTTGGCTGAGAATGTTTGGTATAAAATTAAATTTTCTGTTTATACCGGGGAATATAAGATCTTCAAACAGGGAGAATTTATCCGCAAAGTCAGCCTGCAGAATGGCGTGCGCTTTGCCAATAGTCCTTCTGATCTTACTTTTCGCCCGACAGGGACGCCTGACACCGGTCTGACGGTCATGCTGGCGTCAGGGGATTTAGAAAAAAATGTGATTGTTGCGCCTGTGATGGGCAGGATAAGGATGGAATAGAGAGGTGAAATTTCATGTCCGATAGCCTGAATTCGATACCCCAAAATATTGTACTTATCGGCTTTATGGCTGCTGGAAAAAGCAGTGTCGGCAAGCTTCTGGCCAGGGAACTCCGCTGGGGATTTCTGGATACGGACAGTGAGATCGAAAAAGTGACAGGGTTGAAAATCCCGGAAATTTTTCAAAAATACGGTGAAGCAATGTTCCGGTCGGAAGAAAATCTGCTGGTTCATAAGATTTCCGGATTTACCGATACAGTGATTGCCACCGGAGGAGGAACGGTTTTGAATCCGGAAAACTGGAATATTCTCTGCGGACTTGGGAAATTGGTTTACCTATATGCTCCATTGGAGACTGCTTTGCAGAGAGCAAGAAAACATCATGATCGGCCGCTTCTTTCCAGCAGCGAGCCGGAACAAATAGAAAAGCTCTGGAGAGACCGGGAAGTGATTTACAGAAAGGCGTCTATAACGGTTGACACATCGGATAAAGATGTTCAAACAGTTGCGGCGGAGATCCTCGAACTGTTGAAAGGAGAACACATTACAGCATGATACAGAGAATAGATGTCAGCGGAGGCCACGGTTATCCGCTGTTACTGGGAGCCGCTTTGGACGAGCTTGGCGGTCATTTGAAAACAACATATGGCACGAGCGGGCATTATCTTCTTATCTCGAATGATGTTGTGGCCGGATACTATGCAGATAAACTTTTGGACGGAATGAAGGACTTAAAGACCGATTTGATGATTGTTCCTGACGGTGAACAGGAGAAATCACTTGACAGGATCAGTAAATTGACGGAACAGGCGCTGCAGTTCAAAGCGGACAGAGACACTGTGGTGCTGGCCCTCGGCGGAGGGGTAATCGGGGATTTGTCTGGATTTTTTGCAAGTATTTTTATGCGTGGAATGCGTTACATCCACATTCCGACCACCTTGCTGTCCCAGATTGATTCGAGCATCGGCGGCAAGGTGGCGGTGAACCATCCTTCCGGTAAAAACCTCCTGGGATCTTTTTATGCCCCTCAGGCTGTCTGGACAGATTTTGGAACCTTGCAGACGCTTCCGTGGGAAGAGATGCGGAACGGGCTTGCCGAAACCATTAAACACGCGCTTGTTGCTGATCCGGATTTGTTTGAATTCATCGAAGAACATGCCGAAGCCATCAAAGGATTGGACTACAAGGTCATCAAGGAAATGTCCCTGCGGTCTCTGGCTGTCAAAGTCAAGATTGTCACTGAGGATGAGAAAGAAAAAGGAAACAGGATGCTTCTGAACCTCGGACACAGTTTTGGGCATGCCCTGGAGACAGAGGAGGCCTATCAGGGTGTTATGCATGGCGAAGGTGTCAGTATTGGGATTGCCGCTGCAGCGAATCTGTCCAGAGAAAGAGGTTTGCTCAACGATAAACAGCTGGACAGAATCCTGAATCTTTTACTAAAAATGGACCTGCCGATAACCGCCAAGGATCACGATCCGTCACTACTGCTCGGGCACATGTCTGCGGATAAGAAGAACAAAGCCGGTAATAAGGTGCTTGTTCTGCCTGTCGGCATTGGGAAATCAGCCGTTGCAGCAGATTGCAGCGATGGAGAAATCCTCAGGGCCTGGGAAAAGGTTATCATTTAGATTTAGATCATCTGGATTCAGATCAATCGAAAGAATAAAACGCAGCGTTGAACAAGGAATATTCGTCAAAGACACCGGGCCGAGACTCGAGTAATACACATTGATTCCATAAGATACCAAAAAATAAAAGGAAATAGTAGGTTAATGTAGAAAATATGTAATTAATTTACATATTTTTTTTTATTGGGAAAAGAAAGGAACAGGTATGTCTAAAGCTTGCAAAAATGGTTTTACTTTATGGGAAGTATTATTGGTTGTTGCTTTGTTGGGTATCCTGGCCTGTATGATTTTGCCAAGTTACAGCGGCAGTATCAACAGTACGGAATCGGAAGTACACAAAGTCAATGTGCTTAAAATAGAAAACGCCGTGAAGCTATACCGTCTTGACACGGGCAGCCGTCCGGAAAGTCTGGATGACCTGATTACCTGCCCCTCAGCCGATCTAAACTGGCAGGGACCCTATCTTGAGAAAATACCGGTTTGCCCGCTTGATCCAAATAAACATTATATGCTGGATGATGATGGCAAAGCGGTGATCCTTTAATTGTTGTAGGATTTACGAATCCATCTTCTTAGGGAGGCGCAGAAATGGACGATAAGAAAAAAGGTTTTGTTTTGCTTGACGTTTTAACGGGGCTCTTTATTTTTAGTTTGGGATTTGCAGTCATGCTGGCATTGATCAACACGGCTTATATCAAGAACAGCCATACGGATCATACCCTGCAGGCAGTCAATTTTGCCAGCTCGACAGTGGAGGAAATCACGGCGGTCCTGTTAGATGATCCTTCTGCCGTTGATCGTTATCTGAATGGGGTTGCGCAGGATGAATCCGGCCGGTTTTCCAGAACCGTCTGTTGTGAATGGGATTCTCCGAATCTGCTTAAAATCTCTGTAAAAATCAGTTGGACTGAGTTGAAAGAGCAAAAAGAGTACAACCTGACCTATCTGCATTATATTGCAGAATAACAATTAATTTGGGAAAATAAGTAAATTACTTATATTACAGGCAGGAAATTAAAAAAATATGTAGAAATATAGTAATAAAGTTAAATAATGGTAATAACAGATTAGAATTTGACTAAGCTGGTTGGAGTAACTTATGGCTGGCCTGACAAAGAAAACGGGATGGCAAAACGACAAAGGGTTTACGCTGTTGGAAGTTCTCGTTTCCCTAGTCATTACCGGAATTGTTGCTGCAATGGTTTTGCAACTGTACATAAGTCAGTACCGGATGGCGAAGGAGCTGATGGCAGACGCCGATCTTTCCTTTGCAGCTGTCAGGGCGGGTCAAGTAGTGACCGCAGCAGTTTCTACAGCAGAAAGCGTCGTATGGACAGGTAAAGTATTACGTATCAGTTATCTTGAGAACGGCAAGGCCGTTACAGACAGCTACTATCTTGCCGACAAGGACTTTAACGGAGTCCCGGACTTGTACCGCGAGCATCTCGGTGTTCCGAATCCTGTAGCAAGTAAGATTTGTGAATTTCAATGTACTGGGGTTATGGATGGATTATGGCAAATCTCTCTGACGGCAGCACAGGCGGAGAAAACCGTTTACTGGCAAAGAACTGTTCGTGTAAGAAATTCTTCGGATTAAACAGGGAAAGCGGCAATGTGTCTTTGCTGGTTCTTCTCGTTACGTTTTCTTTATCCTGGATTGGGGTCCAGACTTTCATTCTGATTAGCTCGCAGGAACGTGTCGTTGTCTATGAGGCTCAAAAAGTAAAGACCGCTTATATGGCAGACAGTGGACTGGAATACGCCAAAGCAGTCTTCGCCCGGGACCCTTCCTGGCAGGGGACTCTGCAATACGATTCCGGGGGAGTGGTGGTTGAAATTGAAGGCATACGCGCCAATGACGTAACGCAGATCACATCCAGGGCAACAATGGAGAAGATAAAGCAATGCAGATATGGGGAGCTTGTCTTGGGAGAAGACGGGAAGTTCGAGCTTGCCGGATATAGGTATTGTTATGATTGATCAGTCCAAACCGGGATTCTGGAAAGATTTTGTACTTAAAGAACTTTACGTGTATGCCCGTGAAAACAAGGCGCTTATACCAAACGCTGATGAGATAGCTGCCCAGCTTGCCCTGCTTGATCAGGGAGCAAAACTTGAAGAACTTCTTGCAGTGTATTTGGCTGAAGAGGAAATCCTAGAATTTAAAAGCCGGATCTCAGGAATTAACATGATCAGTCTTGCTGAGCGACCTGTCAATGTGTCAGCAGCAAAATTAGTTTCGGAAGAACTGGCCCGAAAATATACACTGATTCCAATTGCGGCTCAGAATCAAAGAATCATCATCGCTATGGCGGACCCTACAGACAGAACCGCGTTGGATGATGTAATGCTTTTTACCGGATATCAGGTTGATCCGCTCCTGGCTTCTGCTGAAGAAATCAAAATTGCAATCCGGGAATGTTTTACCTTGGAAAGATCAGCCGGGGAGCACGCTCTTCTAAATTCAAACGAATCAGAGAGCTGGAAGATTGAAGAAAATGTCAATGCCCAGGAAACGCCGGTCGTCAGCCTTGTTGATTCGCTGTTTAGGCAGGCTGTTATTGAAAAAGCCAGTGATATACACTGGGAACCAATCGAAACTGGATTCAGCGTGAAATTTCGGATAGACGGGCTGTTGATGGTCAAGGAAAATTTGCCAAAGAATCTGTCCAGAAGTGTTACTGCACGCTTGAAAGTTATGTCGGGTCTGGATATTACCCAAAGACGCCTCCCTCAGGATGGCAGAATCATGCTGGACATTTCTGATAAGAAAATTGATGTCAGAGTTTCTACTTTCCCGACTGTCTATGGAGAAAAAGTCGTAACCAGGATTCTGGATAAGAAGACCGCAGGTCTTTCCCTGGAGAAACTGGGTATGCAGGAAGATATCGAGTACCAAATCCGAAAGCTTATCCGCCAGCCGCATGGGCTAGTCCTTATTTCCGGCCCAACCGGGAGCGGAAAAACCACCACATTGTATGCCCTGATCCGGGAGCTTCAATCTGAAACCATCAATATTGTGTCTATAGAAGATCCTGTTGAATACCGGCTTCCAGGAGTCAGTCAGGCCCAGGTCAATACCGGTATTGGCCTGGACTTTGCAAGCGGCCTGAGATCCATTCTTCGTCAGGATCCGGATGTCATTATGGTAGGGGAAATAAGAGACAGAGAAACCGCTAAAATTGCAACAGCCGCTGCGATGACCGGGCACCTTGTTTTATCTACCGTTCATACCAATACAGCAGCAGAAGCCCTTACCCGTTTATTGGATATGGATATTGATGCCTATATGGTAGCTTCGGCAGTTTGCGGGGTACTGGCGCAGAGACTTGTTCGGAGACTATGTCTGAATTGCCGGAAATTAAGACCGGTTTTCGCTGAAGAGAAGCAAATTTTTCACAGAGAAGCTGTATCAGCCATTTATGAACCGGTAGGCTGCTCCAAGTGCCATGGGACTGGATACAACGGCAGGATAGGAATTCATGAATATCTTCCCTACAATCAGGAAATCAAGGAACTCATTTTGCAAAAAGGCAGTGCCGCCAGCCTTGAAAAGGCCTCCAAAAAATCCGGAATGCTGATACTAAAAGAAGATGCGCTTAGGAAAGTCGCTGCCGGAATAACTTCTTTGGAAGAAATCATGAGACTGTGGGCGGAAAATAATGATTAGGATAATAAGAGGGTTTACGATTGCTCTGGAAATGGAAAGCTGTTGATCAAAATAGCAATATACGGAAAGGTTACTGGGCTGAGACTGACCGGAGCAGGGTTGTTTCCGGTCTAAGGGAACAAAATTTATATCCGGTAGGGATCAGCAGGGCATTGTTTACCCCGGTGTGGATCAAGTACAAGACAGGAAATAGAAAACTGTTTTGGGGGAGGATGGCACATAAGCTTGGAACAATGCTCGAGGCAGGCATTCCGTTGCTCTCGGTATTAGATGTCATTGCGGAAAGGGAAACAACCGGTTTACATAAAAATCAGTGGAAGCAGGTTAGCCAGTCGCTTCAGGCTGGAGTCGAACTTCATATTAGTTTACAAGGTATTATACCCTCTGCGGGACACCTGTTTTACACGATGGTCAAAGCCGGCGAAAGAAGCGGGACTTTGCCGGCTGCGCTGATCGATATGGCTAATTATTTTGAGGACGCGTATTTTTTTGAAAAGAAATTTAAAAACGCTTTGTTTTATCCGCTTCTGCTTTTAGTTGCAGCTTTGATCATTATCTATGCACTTAGCATTTTGATTCTGCCGATGTATGAAACTCTTTTTCAGGGATTTGAGACAGAATTACCGCTGGCGACAAAAATGATATTCAAAGTGGGCGGCTGTATTCCCTATTTGACAGCTGTTATCCCTGCCCTGGCAATAGCGGTATGGCTGTTCAATAAAAAGGGACATTTCTTCATCATACCTGGAACCGGTAAGATTAACAGAACCAGGCACCTCATTCAATTTTGTTCCGTCTTGGGAAGATTGCTGGAAGCCGGACTCTCCCTGCAGGAATCACTGCTCTTGGTCAAAACAATTTTCAAGGATCGTTTGATGCAGGAATTGACTGCGCAATTAATCTTCGCTGTCAATGAAGGAAGAAGAATGTTTTCCGTCATCATGATGAGTAAGCTGTTTCCTCCCGAAGCTGCCAAGATGCTGGAAGTCGCCGAGGAATCCGGCAAACTCAGTGAGATGCTTACGTATATGTCCCGGATGTTCAAAAAGGAGCTGGAGGAGAAAATTCAGCAATATACGAAGCTCTTAGAGCCTGCTTTGGTGTTTATCATGGCTGGTATGGTTGGCTTTGTGGCTATAGGAGTTCTCCTGCCGATTTTCGATATCAGCTCGCAGATTAATTGACTTAGTACAATTAAACATATATTTTTATTTGCTAAACAAACTTTACATGGAATAAAGCACGGACAAAAAATAAACTTTTGTCAGAACACAGGGAGGAATGTCTTGCGTGGTTAAAAATGAGAAAGGATTCACCCTTCTGGAAGTTATGCTGGTAGTCGTTATTCTGGCCATTCTCGCTGCAATTGTCATCCCGCGTTTCGTAGGGAATGCAGAAACAGCCAGGGAGAAAGCCGATATCACAACAGGACGTGAAGTCAAAGCAGCGCTGGACAGGTATCAGGTTGACAATGGAATATATCCCAAGATTGACGAATTATCTGCTGTAAACGGTACGATCACGGGTCTCGGATTTATCCCTAATTATATTGCCAGACTTGATTCAACGGTGACGCAACAAAAAGCCGAGACGGGGAAAATGGGGTTTGGTATTGCTGAGATTACCGGAAATACTTTTCCGGATCCAGAAAATTTGATCATGGTATACCTGAGTTCGGATGGATCTCAGGCTGAAGTTAAAGTTTTCGACGAAAGTCTTACTAGTACTTTATGGTCGTCTGTTTAGAAGGCAGGAAAGAAATGCTTATTTTGGAGATTGATGCTCAAGAAATAAGATTTTTTTATCGCTCAAAGCATCTTGGAAACAGGGCTTCCGAGATTGTCATCTCCAGCTTTCCACGGGAGACTTTTTCAGGGTCCGAAGGCAGCGACGCCGAAGAAAATCTTAAAATGGCTCTGGATGAATATCGTCAAAAAGACTGTCAGGGACGATTCGGGCAACGAAAATGTCAGGGAAAAGTCCCTGTTTATCTGTTGCTTCCTTTTCAGAATGGGCTGATCAGGGAATTTTGTATTCCTTGGGTTGTTCCGAAGTACCGAGATAAAACAGTTCATTTCTGGCTTGAACAGGAAGTTCCGGTTCCAATCGGCGAACTTTGTTATGAATACGTGGTATTGGATGAGAAGAAGAATGAATATCTCCGGATCAGCGTCATCGGCGTAAGGAAAACTACGCTTAAGTTTTATGCCCGGTGTCTTCAGCAGACGGGGTATGAACTTTGCGGTGCCGAATATACCGTTCAGGCTTTTGGCGAGATACTAGCACCTTTAAAAGAAGAAAAAATTCTTTGCCTGTTTAAACTTGATGATCAGAATATTCAGGCCGTCCAATATCGCAATGGTTTGCCGGAAGTGATCAGGGTGATCCCGGGCAGTGAGCCGGAGATTCCAAAATATCAGATTTATACTGCGCTGAAAGACTGTACCATTCCTTTCAACATCATTGTCACGGATGGAAGCGCTAAAGCCTCTCAGATAGCAGATAGACTGCTTGATTCCGGAGAAGCAGAAAGTGTCCGGACACTGGAATCCTTTGATCAGAAATTGGCTTCAAGTGAATTTTCAGCGGCCAGCCGTTCTAGAGATTTTCATCACCTGGCATTATTAGCCGGCAGGCAAAGAGTTAAAGAAAAGAAAAACTGCAATTTTGGCTGCGTTTTTTTGCGGCCGGCTAAATTAAAAACATGTCTGTTATTCCTGACAGTTCTTTTTGGAATTATTTTCGGGATGGGTTGTTACGACTATCCACGATTCAACGATATTTCTGAGCACCAGATAGAAATTGCGGCATTACAGGGACAGGTCGATGAAATTAACGCGGAACGTGAAAATCAGATTTGGTCGGAATGGAAACGGAACCGCAGTGATACATTTGGAGATTTGACAATGATTCAGAAGTCTTTAGCCAGCCTTGACACCAGTATACGTTTGAATCGTCTGAGTTATCGGCAGAATACGCTATACCTATATGCGGAGTGTTCTGATAATCTCAATATTACAAAGTTAATCGGACTCTTGACGGAAGAAGGCTGGAGGGAACCGGAGCTGACCGATTATGGTTACCGTGATCAAACGGTTTCATTCTGCCTGAGTGTAGAAAGAAAAAATAAGAAGTGAGGTAAGGATGTGTTTTTTAAATACCTCCAATTTTTTAAACGCTTTTTATCTGATAAAAACATCTTGCTTCAGAAAAATTTCTTATCTGAGCCTACTACAGGGTGGCGGTTTTTAGATAAGTTAAGTTTAAGCAGAATTGTGATCATGGGTACGAGTATCATTCTATTGGCCGTCATCGCAGTCCAGGTCCTGGCAGTAAGACCGTTGACTCAGCAATTAGATGCCGCCAGTGCAAAAGAACACTTACTCCAGCAGGAATATCAGGACATTTTGGCGGAAGAGGCTAAGAACAATCTGCTGATACCGAATCGCACCTACTTCCCGCAGATGCTGGAACAGATCAATCATTGCTTCAAATCCGAAAATGTTTCGGTTAAGGCCATGGATATCACCCAGCCGTCTATCAAAAAAGGGAATTTCTTTCAAGCCACGATCAAGGTAAACGGAGAAGGGGAACTGAAAAAAATACTCCAGGCAGTGAATACGATTCAGCGTCAGCAGGAGGTCCCTTTTTTGATTGAGGAGTTGGATTATGTTGATGGGGAAGCGGAAATCCATTTGAGTGTTCTTATTCGTTCTGAATAGAGGGGGGCGGGGAGCAAAGTGTTATGAGAAAGATAATCGTATTTGAGTAAGAAAAGGCCCATGGCAGAGGTCTTTAATGCATATCAACAGTAACCTGACAACCACAAACCCCATAATATGGAAATGTAGAAAGGGGTAAGGCTGTTGAAAAAGTATACGATAAAGACAGGAGATACATTCTTCCTTTTAGCCGGCCGAAATGGGTGCTGCTGGCAGGATATCGGCAAAGCAAACCCCGGGGTCGATCCCTGTGCTTTGGTCATCGGACAGGTCATTAATATTCCGGATCGTCAGACCTCCGGTTATGGTGCTTCCGGATCTGCTGGTTCAACTTATTCGAATGATCCAGGCAATTATCTTACTAGCGGGTATGCTCAGAAACGGTATGATGATGTAATCCTTGAAGTCGAAGGCGTAAAAATTCGGGTTGCCAGGATCGGTGAACCGACAGTTCCGCATGAGGTCCATTTTATCCTGCCGCGGACTGAAATCCGGAAAGTGGAATGTCCCGGGAATGGGGTTATTGAAACCAGCATTATGCTGAGCAATATTAATATTGTCAATTCTCCGCGGATTGAAGGCGAAAAATCTGCACTCGGGGTCATTTATCCTCAGGTTCAGAGCAGCGAGAAAACGAACAGTGAAGAATCAAGATAGACGTCTCTGACGCGGTTCCTGATGAATCGAAAGAATTCAGCAAAATTATTTTATAATTTTTATTTTTTCGTTATAATGAGATAGGCCTTATTTTGGGCACAAAAAGGCTATGTCATTATTTTTGTTTCTTTAGAAAATAATAGATAAAGAAGGGGAGACCTATGAACAGTATTCATGTTTTCCATGGTGTTAATCTTCATCTTCTCGGACAAAGGGAACCGGATATATACGGCAGAACGACACTTGATGAAGTGAACTGCAGACTGATGGAAACAGGCCAAGCGCATGGTTTCAACGTCGACTGCCGTCAGACGAACCATGAGGGCGAGCTTGTGGACTGGATTACGGAGCTAACGCCGTCTGATTTTTTAATCCTTAACCCCGGGGCCTGGACCCATACGAGCTATGCGCTTTACGATGCGATTAAAGGTGTAAACGTACCCGCTCTTGAGGTGCATCTGTCGAATATTTACGCCCGGGAAAGTTTCCGTTCCCATTCGGTGATCGCCGAAGCTTGCGTCGGGCAAATCAGCGGACTCGGGACAGACAGTTATTTTCTGGCCTTAGCCTATGCGCTGGAATTTCAAAAGTACCGTCAGAAAGAAAGGAATAGCAACCATGAGGCTGGACAAGATTCGCCGGAAGCTGGCCGAGAATAAACTTGATGTGCTGATCGTGACTTCACCGCCCAATATTTTTTATTTGAGTGGTTTTTCGGGAACCAGTGCAACCTTGTTGATCGACCCCGAACACGCCATTCTGTTCACAGACTTCCGATATATCGAACAGTCCGAGGCGGAAGCACCGGGTTTTGAAATTATCAAAGTGACCGGAGATCCCTATGCAGTCATCGGGGAAATGATTAAAGGGCTGTTCGTAATAGGAATTGAGGAAGAGGCTTTGTCCCTGGGCGATTTCCAAAAACTGCAGCAGGCTCTAAGCGGGCATAGATTTGAGAATGCTTCCGCGATCTTTAAGAACCTTCGGCAAATTAAGGATGAAACAGAAATTGCGCTGATTCGCAAAGCGATTGAAATCACGGATCATGCTTTTGCCCAGACGCTCAGCAAGATTTATCCGGGAATGACGGAAGAAGAGCTTTCTCTGGAACTGGAGTTCTTGCAAAGGAAAATGGGTGCCAGCGGGCGTTCGTTTGACTATATTATTGCCTCGGGAACACGTTCCGCGCTGCCGCACGGTGTGGCTTCCAGCAAAAAGATACAAAAAGGGGAATTTTTAACGCTCGATATTGGAGCGATCTACCAAAGGTATTGTTCCGATTTTACGCGGACGCTGTTTTTGGGAAAGCCTGAGAGCAAGCACCTGGAAGTTTACGATATCGTGCTCGAGGCGCAGCTGGCTGGGCTTAAAGCTCTGAGGCCCGGCGTTAAGGTTAAAGATGTTGACGCGGTAGCCAGGGAAGTGATTACACGTGCCGGTTACGGTGAATATTTCGGTCACAGTCTGGGGCATTCCCTTGGGATCGAGATCCATGAGACGCCGTATTTAAATACCCGTGATGAAACGGTACTTGAACCGGGGATGGTGCTTACGATTGAACCCGGAATTTATATCCCTGACTGGGGCGGCGTCAGAATTGAAGATGTTGCGTTAGTCACAAATTCTGGGGCGGAAGTCTTGACACAAACGCCAAAGCAGTGCATTATTATTGATTAGTGGTATTACTTGTATCCGTTATTGATACATAAAAAAATCTACAATATTATAGGGGGATCAGCAAAATGATTTCTTCAAACGATTTTAAAACCGGAGTGACGATTGAACTGGATGGCGATATATTTCAGATAGTCGAATTCCAACACGTGAAACCTGGCAAAGGCGCTGCTTTTGTGCGTGCCAAAGTTAAGAATGTCAGAACGGGCGGCGTTGTCGAAAAGAAATTCAATGCCGGGGAGAAAGTTCCCAGAGCCCGTCTGGATCGCCGTGAGATGCAGTATTTGTATAAAGACGGTGATCAATTTGTTGTGATGGATAATGAAAGCTATGAGCAGATTATGCTGACCGAGGCTCAAATTGGCCAGGAAGTCAAGTGGCTCAAAGAAAATATGAACCTTGGCGTCTTGCTCTATAATAGCGAAGTCATTGGGGTAGACCTTCCCAATACAGTTGTGCTTAAAGTAACGGAATGTGAGCCCGGAGTCAAGGGTGATACGGCCACAGGTGGTACGAAAGCTGCTACTGTCGAGACTGGCGCTACGGTTCAGGTTCCATTCTTTGTGAATGAAGGCGATGTCTTGATTATCGACACCAGAAGCGGAGCGTATGTTTCTCGGGCTTAGTCATCTTAGCTATTACAAAAAGAATGATTAGAATAAAATGGGTTGTTGGCAAGTAATTTTCTTGAGCAGCAACCCTTTTTTATTTGGCTCATTTCCGGACCGTAAAATTATCTTCCAGCAAAGCCCAGTTTTGAGGGAAGGGATAGGCTAAAGCCCAATAACTAATACCTCTTAATCTATAAGCTTTGACGGTATCAAATTTGGCCTGGGCACTGCGGGCATCCTCAAACCACACTTCGTGACCGCTTCCTTGCGAATCCGTATACCGGAAGAAAGGGGACTGGGTAACCGTGTCATACTGGATCTCAGCACGATATCGAAGGGCTCTGGACATTGCTTCATCCATCCCAAAGGTTTCGGCAATTTGTCCGGAGACATGCGGCAAAAGCCAATCTCTGGCATAAATTTGAAAGCCAAAAAAGATTTTGTCTCTTGGAATGACTGAAACAGCATAATCCAAAACCCGTTTGATCTGATTCAAGGGAGAAATTGCCTGCGGTGAAGCACCACGCCAGCCCCATTCATAGGTCATGAGAATAACGAAATCTACAATTCGGCCATGGGCTGGATAATCGTGTGCCTCATATAGCAGTCCCCGTTGTTCAGCACTTAATTTTGGCGCTAAAGCCGTTGAGACGAAGAAACCCTCTGCATGAAGACGGATTACGGCTGTTTGAAGCAAAGCGTTATAAGCTTCCCTGTCTTCGGGAAGCACGTTTTCAAAATCAATGTTAAGTCCCCGATAACCCTTTTCTTTCATGATATTGATGGCATTTGTCATTAATCGATTAATGGCTTCGGTATTGGTCAAGACCAGATGAGCAAGATTTTCTCCACGCGTAGTTGACGTAAAGTTGGTAACGGACATCATCGGGACCGCTTTTTTTGTTATGGCAGCTTGAATGAACGGAAGATCGTCGATTGCCTGCAGACTTCCATCTTCTCGAATTAAGTAAGCGAAAGGACTTAAATATGTAAGATGTTCAGCTTCCCGATTGACAGCAGCAAGCGCATCCTGACTGAAACGATAGATATAGCCATTGACATCAATGGTTGGGCGAGGCTTACGCGGGATCATGAGTACAGTGCCCGGATAAATTAAATTGGGGTTCGTGATATTATTGACCTTAATGAGGTCTTGTAAGGAGACCTGATATTTTTGAGCAATAAACCATAAGGTCTCCCCAGCAAGAACGCGATGCCGCCTGGCAGGAATGGTGATCAACTGACCAGGATAAATATTGGCAGGGTTCGTAATCTGATTGTTCTGGAGAATGATTTGTACGGTCGTCCCATAAATCTGGGCAATCTTCCATAATGTTTCTCCCGATTTCACAGTATGGAAGACATCTTCAGTTGGTATAACTAATGCTAGTCCGGTTAGCAGTTGTACAGGTTCAACAAGTCCGTTCACGCTTATGATTGATGCCGGCGAGACCCGATATGTAATTGCAATCTGATCCAAAGTTTGATTCGCTTTGACGACATGAATAAGCATAGAGCACCTCCTACTCCTTTTCATGTAAGATATGTAGAAAAGAAACTCAAGGTGATTTATCTTTTAGCAAGGAGCCTTTCACGTTCAATTTTCTTTAAAAACGACCCTTGAGGTCGTTTTTTATTTTTCTCCGAACAAACTGGTAATTCTAAAAACGTTTTTTGGGACATACCTTCTAATACAGAGGAGGTTAAAACATGAAGGTAAGCTTTGCTTCACCTTTAACGGAAGTCCCTGGGAATAAAAATGATGCACTCTTTAATCCGGAATCCGAGGCTGAAGGGATTATCCGTTGGTTTGGGGAACGGCTAGGCGGGATGATCCGTAAGGCGGCAGGGACGTTACCTGACACGGAAAATATTGAAGAAATTCGCCTTAGAATCAATCAGCCTGTCCTCTTCAGAACAGGAACCAGGGAATATTTTTGTACTTCGGCAGGGCAAACCGGAACAAAGAATCTAGCGTATATTGTCAAGCGCGAAGACCTATTGGAAACGCTGGAAAAAATGACCTTCAGTTCTGTCTATGCCGCTGAGGAGGAATTACGGCAGGGTTTTCTAACTTTGCCCGGTGGGCATCGCGTGGGATTAAGCGGAGAAACAGTTGTTGAACATGGTAAGATCAGGATTATGCGCCATATTTCCGCTTTGAATATTCGTTTAGCCAGACAGCCGGAAATGATCATTCCGGAATTGCTGGGCTTACTGATCAATCAGGAAAATACAGTCTGCCATACGTTGCTTGTTTCACCTCCGAGAGCAGGGAAGACCACAATGCTGAGATTCTTAGTTAAAAATCTCAGTAACGGTGTACCTCAGCTAAAACTAAAAGGTCATACCGTCGGCGTGGTTGATGAAAGAAGTGAAATTGCCGGGATGTGGCAGGGCATCCCTTCTTTCGACCTTGGCTGCCGTACAGATGTACTGGACAGATGCCCCAAAGCCCAGGGACTGATCATGCTGATCAGGTCGATGGCGCCCGAAGTGGTTGCTGTTGATGAACTGGGGGGGCGGGAGGATGCCGCGGCTCTTGGGGAAGCCGTTCGCTGCGGCGTTAAGATTCTCGCAACGGTCCATGCCGGTTCTCTGGACGAACTGCAAAAAAGGACCCATCTGAGGGAATTGCTGAATAGAGAGACTTTTGAAAGGATTGTTGTGTTAAGCAGGGCAAATGGTCCGGGTACGGTGGAAGCCGTTTATGACATGGCGAGCGGCGTTAATTTGTTTAATAAGCCTTCCATGGCATCGCGACATTCGTACAATGCTTAGATTCATCTCACAAACAATTGAACTATTTTTTGGGCAAGTCTGTGGGGCACAATACCGCTTTTCGGCTATTGCGCCATCCATGGCGAGTCGCTCCTTGCCATCCATGGCATCGCCGACATTAGGCCATCCGTGGCCGTCAAAAAGCCGCACTCCCCATCGTGCTCCGCTCACAGCGGTAATGTACCCCACAGACTGATGATAAGTTTGCTTATGTCAGTCACTAAGCCAGGAGGGCAGTTATATGAAGAATGTTTCACTAGTTGATCGGTCCGCTTTATTAGGCCGTTGGAGGCGAAAAGTATGTTGGTTGCAGGCTATCTTGCCCTGATTATTGGATTTGGCTGTTTGGGGATTATCAGAGCAAATCAAATTAAGAAACGTCCGCAGGAAATCAGGGAAATGATCAATGCCTTGGCGTTGCTGGATACTGAGATATACTGGGGAGCAACACCCCTGCCGGATGCTTTCCGGGTACTTAAGGAAAGAACCGGTCCTCCCTGGCAGGCGTTTTTTGCGAGTCTCGAGGAAAAGATCAGAGCCGGAGAAAATGCTTCTCAGGCCTGGAAAAAAAGCATTGAAATGCACCGCCGGAAAACCTGCCTGACAGATGACGATTGGCTGGTGATCAGCGGAATCAGTCAGGGATTGGGCAGGTCGGACCGGAATGAACAGCATAAACAGCTCGAACTTGTTCAGCGGCATTTGGCAGGCGTAGACGAAAAGGCCAGGCAGCAGGCAGAAAGCAGGGCAAAGATGTGGTCTTACCTCGGTTTCCTGGGCGGAATTGCGGCTGTCATTATGATCATGTGAGGAGGTAGGGTTCGCGATGAGTATTGACCTCATTTTGAAGGTAGCAGGTATTGGTCTATTGGTGGGCATTTGTGCAATTATCCTGAATGAGGCCGGTAAGAAAGAGCAGGCCCAGATGGTTACCATTGCCGGGGTTGTGGTCGTGTTGTATCTGGTCATCCAGGGAATCTCCGATCTGTTTGTTCTGGTGAAAAGCGTATTTAATCTATACTAGGGGGCTCTGGCAATGGAAATAGCACAAGTGATTGGACTCGCCATCATTGTCACGGTTCTCGGAGCTGTTCTGAAACAAATTAAACCTGAGATTGCAATTCAGCTAAGCATTCTGGCAGGGGTAACCATATTTCTGCTGATCATGGACAAAATCAGACTGGTGGTTGATCTGCTGCAGAAACTGGCTGATCAGGCAGATATCAGTTCCTACTACTTGTTCATTGTTCTTAAAATCGTGGGAGTAGCCTATTTGGCGGAATTGGGAGGCCAAATCTGCCGGGATGCCGGAGAGAATGCACTGGCCACAAAAGTTGAAATTGCAGCTAAAGTATTCGTGGTCATTTTGGCTATCCCGATCATTGCAGCGATTATGGAATCCATGATGAAGCTGCTGGCGTGAGGAGCGATACGGATGACAAAAAAAGTCTTGGCTGCGCTGGGGCTTGCCATATGGATGACCCTGGTATTTGCTTTTCCAGTGGTGACCCTGGCGGCAGAAAGTCAGGAGACGAGTTACACAGGGACGGAGGCGGATGAACCATTTGCGGAAGCAGGGACTCCCGGGGAGATGGGCGTGTCCGAAGAAGTAGATTTGTCCGAGGAGATCGATTTATCTAAAGTCAGAGAATTTTTGAATCAACTGGACCGCGATGTTCAGGACGCTCTGCCTGATTTTTCTTTAACAGAGATCTTTGAAAGCATTAAAAACGGCGAGGTTAATTTTAGTCTGCAGGGCATCGGCAGCAGTATTGTCAAGGCTCTGCTAAAACAGGTAGTCACCAACGCGCCTTTGATTGCAAAGCTGCTGGTACTCGCTGTGATCTGCGCAATCATCAATCAACTGCAGTCTGCTTTTACAGGTGAAGTAAGCAGGATAGCCCGAATGCTCGTATATCTTGTTCTGTTGGCGCTTGCGATGACATCTTTTCGTATTGCGCTGGATGTTGGCAATGCGTCCATTGACAATATGGTCTCTTTTATGCAGATTATCCTTCCGGCCATGTATACTGTCCTGCTGACCATGGGCAGTCTGACCAGCGCAGCCTTGTTTAAACCGATGGTCATCGGCAGTTTGATCTTTTTGGCTACGGTAATCAAAAACATTGTTTTGCCTCTTTTTTTTCTGAGCATTATCCTGAGGCTGTTCAATAACATTTCCGAACAGTTCAAGCTCAGCAAATTAGCCTCTCTACTGGAGTTCGGGGGCAAACTCAGTATTGGTATTGTCATGACGGTTTTTATCGGCATTATGTCGGTACAGGGCGTAACAGGGGGCGTAGCCGACGGGGTCACGCTGAGAACCGTAAAATATGCAGCAGATTTGATCCCGGTTGCCGGCAAATTCTTCAAAGACGCTGTCGAGATCGTAGCAAGCTCAGGTCTCTTACTTAAGAACGCGCTGGGGATCGTGGCAATGATTGCGATTATCGTCATTACTTTTCTGCCGGCGATTAAGATTATCGCGATGATGTTTACTTTTAAACTGGCTGCGGCGCTGGTCGAACCTCTGGGAGAAAAAGAACTTGCGGATAGTCTTCAGGACATGTCCAAAGGCTTATTATATATTTTTGTAACCGTTACATCCGTCGGTATCATGTTTTTTATGACGATTGTGATCATTGTCGGGACTGGAAATTTGGCGGTAATGCTTCGCTGATTTTGAGGTGTGTGAAAATGGATGGATTAAAGACGCTGATCCGCAATTTAGCTTTCATTCTATTGCTGGCCTCCTTTCTCGAGATGCTTCTGCCGAGTAAATCCATGCGGGGATTTGTGCAGATGGTCATGGGGCTGTTTGTGATTGCGGCAATCCTGAATCCGTTGGCAGATCTACTGAACTGGGACTTTGAAAATAGCGTGCCGGCCTGGGCCGGCAGTTCTTCCGGAGACTTGCCTGTTCTGGCACAGGAAAATAGTTCTGACGGAGAAGACAATTCTTCCACGGAAGCAAATGCTCTGGTGATCGAACAATACCGCAGGATTCTGGTTAGCCAGATTCAGGCCCTTGTATCCGGGGTGGAAGGGGTCAAAAGCTCGGATACGAATGTTGAACTGGAGGACGGTGGAGAGGGATTTGCCGACTATCCGCAAATCCAAAAAGTCGAGATCCATTTCAGTCAGCAAAGTGTCAGCATTGAGCCTGTTAAGCCGGTCATTATCGGAGGCGTTAACACAGACCAGGCCGAGGGCCAGGGAGCGGCTGAGTCAGCGAAAGCAATGGAAATAAAAAAACAGGTTGCAGCACTCATGCAGCTGCCGGAAGAAATCGTGTTTGTGCAGGAAGAAAAATAGGAGGAAGGAAGTCAGTATGGGATTTTTCAAGCAGGTGATCACAGAAAAGATTACGTTGGCCGTGATCTTGCTGGTAATCGTCGCAGCCATTCTTATTTTTACCTCACAGGAGGATCAGTCCGCTGCATCAGTCCAACTCGAGGCTGAAACGGTAACAGCCGTTCCAGAAAATGAATCGGGTTTTACTGCATTGGAAAAACAACTTGAAGAAAAACTTGCAGCTAATCTGGAAAAAATCCAGGGCGTTGGCAAAACGAAGGTCTTGCTTACCCTGACCACTGACGTAAAAAAACAGTATGCCAGAGATGAAAGCGTTACGAAAAAAACTTCAAAGGAAACGGCTAAAGACGGCGGAACCAGAGAGACGGAAGAGGTAACACAGAATAACAAGATCGTGGTTGTAGGCGAAAATGCTTTAATTATTACAGAAGAACGTCCGGAGGTCGCGGGAGTGCTGGTTATCGCGCAGGGAGCAAGTGATCCCAAAATTAAGGAGCAAGTATTTGAAGCGGTCAGGACGCTGCTGAATATTCAGCCGGCCAAAATCAGTGTTGTTCCAATGGGGGGCGTCTGAATTAACATGAAAATAAATACATCTTTGATCTGGATCATTGGGGTTCCGGCCATCGCGGTATGCTGCATTGTTTGGTTAAGCCAAGCATGTTTTGGGAAGCAAAATGAAGAAGGCAGACCGGTCAATATCTCGGATTCCGTCTGTTTTTCAGCGGAAATTATTGAACTGACGGAAAATGAGGGAGAAAACTACTTTGTTAATTACAGGATAAAACGGGAACAGACCAGACAGGAAACACTTAAAATGCTGGAGCCATTGCTCGCGTCAGATATCACGGAGACACGCAGTCAGGCCCAGCAGCGATGGCTGGCCTTAAGTGACAAGATCAGCAGGGAAGCCGAGATCGAGAATGCACTGAAGATGAAAGGTTTTAAAGATATTGTTTCGGAAGTCAACACGCAAAAGGCTACGGTTACAGTCCTGACAAACGAATTAAAGGTTCAGGATATGTTTATCATCCAAAACACGGCATCGGAAATTACCGGTTCTGCAGTTGATCAAATCGAAGTAACAGTCGTCAAAGACACGCCGGAAAAATTTGATGATCGGGTCTGATGGGAAATATAATATATTTTCATTATTCAGGAAGTAAATCTACGTTAAGCAGGCAGGGGGATTTGCGGCAACGGGGGATTCTGTTATAATAAGGCTAATAACAGGTTGAAGATGGAAAATGAGGTGTAATGATGGATAATAACAAAATAGATCATTCAATCGGTTCAGTTAAAATTGCTGATGAGGTCGTCGAAGTGATTGCAGGGATGGCTGCTTCGGAGGTCGAAGGAGTTGCTGAGTTAAGCGGAGGCTTTGCCCAGGATATTGCCAATATTTTAGGCCGAGGCAAAAATACATCCAAGGGGTCCAGGGGAATCAAAGTTGAAATTGACGAAAAAGAAGCTTCTGTCGATTTATTTATCGCCGTACAGTACGGGGTGTCCATTCCAGATGTAGCGCAGAAAGTACAGGTCGTCGTGAAGGAAGCTATTGAAGGCATGACCGGATTATCCGTCATGGTCATCAACGTTCATATTCAGGGCATAGCGTTCAAAAATGCGGCTGAGGTCAAGGAAGCCAAAGACAGCAAAGATAAAACGAATAAAGAAAAAGATTTGAAAGAAAAATAGAACAGTGCAGCAGGGTGGAGAGATGAGCAATTTCTGGGGAAATATCGGGGAAAAACTCAATATTTTTTTTCTGTGGTGTCTTGATAATCATCCTGGTAAATTTTTTGGTCTTTTAATCGGTTTTTTTCTGGCTTTAGCGTTTATTTTGCTGGGATTTTGGCAGACGCTGCTTTTAGCTGCCTTATCCGGCGGAGGATATTACTTGGGAAAATGCTGGGATGATGGGGTTTGGCCTACCGGACTGAGCGAAGTAATACATAGAATACCTTTTTGGGGCAAACATAAAACGTAGAATGAAATTCCGGAGGCATATTCATGAGTAAAATAATGGGCCGAAGAAAGGCCCGAGAAACGGCACTGCAAATACTTTATCAAATTGATATAACGGGAGAAACGGACAAGCGGGAACAAGTCCTGCAGCATTGGATCCAGGAATTTGCCGTCCCTGATAAGACGGCAGATTTTATCAGGGAACTGGTTGAAGGAACCCTGCAGAACAAAGCGGACATCGATGCCAAGCTTGCTTCGACTTCCCACGAATGGGCTCTGGACAGGATGGGCAATGTGGACCGCAATCTGATGCGGCTTGCTGTCTATGAAATGCTGTACAGCCCCGGAACACCCCAGCGGGTCACCTTAAATGAAGCGATTGAGATTGCCAAAAGGTTCGGCGGGGATGACTCAGCAAAATTCATTAACGGCATTTTAGACAAGCTGATGGATGAGAGTGAAAAATGATGTTCTTAGGTCTTGATACAAGTGCATACACGACATCCGTTGCCGTGGTGGATCAAGAAAAGCATCTGGTCTGGGAAAAACGACGCCTTCTCGAAGTTCCTCAAGGAGAGAGGGGATTGGCCCAGTCAGAAGCTCTTTTTAATCATATTAAAAATCTTCCGGAACTGTTGGCCCTGGTTCCGCCAACGATATGGCCGGAAATTGCCGGCATTGGCGTCAGTACGGCGCCTCGTCCGGCAGAGCAATCCTATATGCCGGTCTTTCTGGCAGGAAGGTCGGTTGCTTCATCTCTGGCCAGCGCTTTAAATGTAAAGCTTGTAACGACGAGTCATCAGGAAGGACATCTGGCTGCAGGATTGGAATCCGCCGAAGGTTTTGCTTTGACGGATTTTTTGGCTGTCCACCTTTCGGGAGGAACAACGGAAGTATTGAAAGTCCGGAAGGATTCTCCGGGAAAACTAAGTTTGCAGATTCTTGGCGGAAGCAGTGATCTGCATGCCGGTCAATTTGTAGACAGGGTCGGCGTGCGTCTGGGACTATCTTTCCCGGCGGGAAAGGAGCTCGAAAAACTGGCTTTAAAATCAGCGCCTGGATCTGCTTCCCTGCTGCCTTCCTCGGTCAAAGGATATGAGATGAGTTTTTCGGGCGTCGAGTCGGCAGTTCAGCGTCTGATCGAAGAAAAAAAACGTCCGGCCGATCTGGCCCGGGCGGTGGAAGGATGTATTGTCCGGACGATTTATAAGGTATTGACCAAAGCTGTTGACGATACCGGACTCACAGATATTCTGATTGTCGGCGGAGTAGCCTCAAATCAATATCTAAGGAATCAGCTTGAAAAGAAGCTGGAATCTCAGGCCAGATTATTTTGGGCAAAGCCGGGATGGAGTTCGGATAATTCGATTGGGGTCGCACTTCTGACGCGGGAAACGATGCTGTCGGACAATCATTAATTGTTTTTATCTTCTATAAAGAGATTTAAAAAAGAGATTTAGAAAAAAGATTTTAGAATAAAACTAAAAATATGATATATAATGAGTTTTTTCGTGCCCTAAGGACATTTTACAATTAAAAGACTTGATTTCGAGGCAAAAGTTCATTTATAATAAACAAGGTAAAGTATCAAATACGTGTTACTGTGCCAAACATAGATGTATATACTTGTATAGCTTGGAAAAAGGGACCATGCATCCGTTTGGTCGGTACAACGAATAATCCTGAGGGGGAGACAACGTGTATAAGGTAGTCAAAAGAAGGCAGTTGGCGGACATTATTACACTGCTGGAAGTAGAAGCTCCGGAAGTCGCCAAAAAAGCCCAACCCGGCGAATTTGTCATTGTTCGACAAAATG
Source organism: Dehalobacter sp. MCB1 (assembly GCF_003590275.1). Lineage (NCBI taxonomy): Bacteria > Bacillati > Bacillota > Clostridia > Eubacteriales > Desulfitobacteriaceae > Dehalobacter > Dehalobacter sp. MCB1. The sequence continues at coordinate 125,453 of NZ_LXPC01000008.1, forward strand.
AGGAATCTGAAAGGATCCCTTTGACCATCATGGACTTTAATCGGGATAAAGGGACAATCACCATCGTCATCCAGGAAGTAGGCTATTCATCCAATCTGATTACCCGGATGCAGGAAGGGGATTCTTTTGTTACATTTGTAGGTCCGCTCGGACAAGCCACCGAAATCGAGAATTACGGTACGGTTCTGTGCATTGGCGGCGGCGTGGGCGTCGCGCCGGTTCATCCGATTGCGCGCGGCCTGAAAGAAGCAGGCAACAAGGTCATCTCCATTCTCGGAGCAAGAACTAAAGACCTGCTGATCCTCGAAGACGAAATGCGGGCTGTAAGTGATGAAGTCATCATTACAACCGATGACGGGACTTATGGTATGAAGGGTTTTGTCACGCACGGCATTCAGTCCGTTTTGGATCAGGGCATCAAAGTTGATGCGATCTGGGCGATTGGTCCGGTCGTTATGATGAAATCCGTAGCGAATTTCACCAGACCTCTTGGTATTAAGACCATCGTCAGTATGAATCCTGTCATGGTCGACGGAACAGGTATGTGCGGCGCCTGCAGACTCGATGTCGGCGGCGAAACCAAATTTGCCTGTGTTGACGGGCCGGAATTTGACGGCCACAAGGTAGATTTTGACCTGGCCATGAAACGTTCGGCCTTCTTTAAAAACGAAGAAGCTGTCGCTTACGGTAAAGTCAAGTGCCAGTGTGCAAAGGAGGGCAAATAATCATGGCATCAAAAGCACCACGACATGATATGCCCTGTCAGGACCCGATTGTCCGGGGGAAAAATTTCAGCGAAGTTGCGCTTGGATACACTGTTGAGACCGCTGCGGAAGAGGCCAAACGCTGCATTCAATGCAAAAAGCCAAAATGTGTGGAAGGCTGCCCAGTAGGGGTAGATATTCCGCAGTTTATCAATAAAATAGCCGAGGGTGAACACCTCGAAGCCGCGTCCATCTTAAAAGGCAAAAATACCCTGCCGGCAATTTGCGGCCGCGTCTGCCCGCAGGAATCCCAGTGTGAAGCCCAGTGTATCCTCGGTGTAAAAGGTGAACCGGTTGCAATCGGCCGTTTGGAACGCTTTGCAGCAGATTACGAAATGGCCAACGGCACAAGCAAATTAGGAAAAGTAACGCCTTCCGGCAAGAAAGTAGCCGTCATTGGTGCAGGTCCTGCCGGACTCACCTGTGCGGCAGAGCTTGCCCGCAAAGGCCATTCCGTAACCGTTCTGGAAGCCTTGCATGTGGCCGGTGGCGTACTGATGTACGGAATTCCTGAATTCCGTTTGCCGAAAGCCATTGTTCAGAAAGAAATCAACAGCTTAAAAGATATGGGCGTCGAAATCCTGGTTAACCAAGTCGTTGGCAAAGTCACCTCTGTCCAGGAATTGCTGGCAAACGGCTATGATGCCGTATTTATCGGCACCGGTGCCGGCCTGCCGTACTTTATGAATATTCCGGGTGAAAACTATAATGGCGTATATTCCGCCAATGAGTTCCTAACCCGGTCGAACCTCATGAAAGCCTATGATTTCCCGAATCATGCAACCCCGATCAAAGTGGGAGAGCAGGTTGCGGTACTTGGCGGCGGCAACGTGGCCATGGACGCAGCCAGAACAGCACTTCGTCTCGGCGCCAAAGACGTTTACATCGTTTATCGCCGTTCCATGACCGAACTGCCGGCGCGTGTTGAGGAAGTGCATCATGCTGAGGAAGAAGGCATTCAGTTTAAGATTTTGACCAATCCGATTGCGATCAATGGTGACGAAAACGGTAATGTCAAGAGCATGACCTGTCTGAAATATGAGCTGGGTGAGCCGGATGCATCCGGTCGCCGCCGTCCGGTAGCGATTGAAGGTTCCGAGTTTGAGTTGCCGGTGCAGACCGTCGTAGTCTCGATCGGCCAGGGACCGAATCCGCTTGTGACCACCACGACAGCAGGTTTGGAATTGAACAAGTGGGGCAACATCGTTGCTGACGAGACGACCATGGCGACCTCGATTCCGGGTGTGTATGCCGGTGGAGATATCGTAACCGGCGCAGCCACTGTCATTCTTGCAATGGGTGCTGGAAAAATGGCTGCAGCCTCGATCGACACGTATTTAAAGACCAAATAAAAATTGTTGACCTGTTAAAGTTATTCTGCATGTATTGTTATGGGGCTGTAACACAACTTAGTCCTAAATGAAAGGCGTCAAGTTGATGTGCACCCTAAATGTTGGACAAAAAAACTAACATTTGGAGGTGCACTTTTCTTTGGCAAAGTATTCTTATGAACAACGTTTAGAAGCAGTATTGAAAGTAACCGACCAACACATGTCATGTAAAGCTGTTGGAAGATTACTTGGATGCGGAGATACACGCGGAATTTACTTTTGCAATTCAATGATAAAAAATACTTGAAAAATTTAAAAAATAACACACCAAATACTTGTATACTCATTTAATTTGTGATATATTGTACATGTTGGACGGTGGTATGACCACCTGATAAGTTACAATAGGATGAGCGAGATTTTATTCAATTTGGTGTCCAAAAAATTATTATAGAAAATGGCCGGTACGTGTTCAGCCGGTCATTTTTCATTAATGTTTGACTTATGCCTGATTAGAGAGTATATTTTTTATAGGCTTGAAAGACTTTTGAAACATTAGAGTCTTTTTTCAGTGAAACTCAAGATGACTGCCAAGGCTTGGCATTAGCCAAGTTTTCTAAAATGAAAGTAGGTGAGAAAACTGGACGGTGACGGTTCCTACGGAGGAATAGAAATCTATAATAGTATAAAGCAGGAAAAAGTCTTAGTTTTCTTACAATTTTTTAAAGACTAAAAGATGATTTTGTCATCAAGCAATCATTTTTTTCATTTGGATTCTGAGACTTTCTTCCTGCGGAAAATGGGGGGGAAGCTGTGCTCAGAATCTACAAAAATGATGGAATAAACTACCAAGAATATAGTCTGGACAGCCTGACGCGAAATGCCTGGGTCAACCTTGTCAATCCTGCGTCAGATGAACTTGTTTTGATTGCGGAAAAAACCAACTGCCCGCTGGATTTTCTCAAAGCGGCACTTGATGAAGAAGAACGTCCGCGTATTGAAATTGAAGACGAATCTGCGCTCATTCTTATTAATATACCAGTCATGTTAAGTGAAACGAGTTATGATACGTTGCCTTTGGGTATCGTTATAACGCCGGAAAACATTATCACGGTATGTCTTGAAAATAACCCCGTTGTTCTTGAATTTAATGAGTATAACCGGCGTTCTTTCAATACGGCGAAACGGACAAGGTTTTTGTTTCAGATCCTCTACAAGTCGGCAACGTATTATTTAAGATATTTGCGCCAGATCAGCAGGTTAAGCGAACAAATTGAAGTGGATCTGCGCCGGACCATGAAAAACAAGCAACTATTCGAACTGATGGATCTCCAGCAGGGGTTAACGTACTTTACTTCCTCCCTTCGTTCCAATGGCATTGTGATGGACCGGCTGCTGCGTATCCGCTCGAATAATCAATGCCGGCATCTCATCCAGATCTATGAAGAAGATGAGGATTTGCTGGAAGATGTCATCATTGAAAACAATCAGGCTGTTCAGATGGTCGAAATGTACAGCAGGATCCTTACCAATTTGACGGATACGTTTGCATCCATTATTTCGAACAACTTGAATATGGTCATGAAATTCTTAACGTCGATGACGATTATTTTAGCGATTCCGACGATGATCGCGAGTTTCTGGGGAATGAATGTCAATGTTCCTTTCCGTGATTCAAATCCATATGGGTTTGTCTTCGTTGTGGCGATTGCTGCGCTGGTTACGGGAACTGCGGTATATATCCTGATTCGGAGGAAGATATTATAAGAAAAGATATTCAGTCTAAGATGGCGCTTCATTTGAGGCGCTTTTCCTATTACTTTATATACTCAAAATCAACGCCATGTAGTCTATCCGCGCCCAAGCGGAGCACGATGCAGAGCGCGGCTTTTTGACGGCCACGGATGGCCTAATGTCGCGGTGCCATGGATGGCAAGGAGCGACGCGCCAAGGAGGGCGCAATAGCCGAAGAGCGGTTAGGGTACATGGCGTAAACCCAAAATAATAAGAAAATACCGCTAATAGTTTTGTGAGCTATTAGCAGTATACGAATACAAAAGATTCTTTACAAAAAAGACTAAGTAAGAACAGAACATTAACGGTCAAAATAGATGTTTTTGCTGCTCGCATTCAACGGGATCGCGACAGCGATGTCCCCCTCAATTAACCCTATTTTTTTCGCAACAGCTCCTGCGGAATACATGATTCGGTTATCCGCGTTGAGTGTCCCGGCTGTCTTTACGGCTGACCCGAGCGCAATACCTAGGTCAATCAGACGCCAGGGACAAAGCGGACCGTTAAATTCCGGTCCTTGCGTGACAGTTTCGAGCATCGCGCAGCTCGGACGGCCGCAGGCACCGCAGTTTAAGCCGGCATGTTTGGCATCCTTCAGAGACAGTAAAACCAGCGCCTGAGAATTACGTATATTGGCAGCATCACGGTTGAAAAATTTCTTTCCGTTTTCCTCGCTGCACTTCGACATTTCATCGGCTAGATAGGTCAGTACAGCTGGCTCTATAATGACCTTTACGTTTATGTAATCCTGTCCTTTTGCCTTCGGCGCGGTGATTGCGGACAAAGCCATAAGCTCTGCTACTGTTTTCATAACTTCCATATTTCTGTTTCTCCCTTCAAAATTGTGCGCTGTTCTAGTGTTTTTGATATTTTGTAAGTATAATAGTACTATTATTATAACGAATTACCAGAACTTTGTAAAAATCTCACGCCATATATCCATGTTTTTTAAGATCGACAAGGGTTATTTAAAGGGTATTTAAATGAGGTGGAACTGATTTGACCGAAAAAATATTGACAGTATCGGAAATCAACCGGGAAATCAATGACGCGCTGAAAAAACATAACGGTTTATGGAATTGCTGGGTGACAGGCGAGATATCTAATTTTAAAGATCATATTCCATCAGGTCACTGGTATTTTACATTGAAAGATAAAGAAGCCGGCATTAAAACCGTAATGTTTAAAACCAGGAATCTGACGGCCGGTTTTCAGCCTCAAAATGGAATGAAGGTGTCAATCCGGGGAAGTATCCGTCTTTATGAAAAAGACGGCAGCGTCCAGCTGTATGCGGAAGAAATCTACCCGAGCGGCCTCGGCGCTTTATACCTGGCATTTGAACAGCTAAAGAGTCGCTTAGCTGCCGAAGGACTGTTCGCCGCAGAGAAGAAGAAACCGATTCCAAGATTTCCTTCGAGGGTGGCCATTGTGACCAGTTCTACCGGAGCAGCGCTGAAAGATATCTTGCATATTGCCCGAAGACGCAATCCATTGATTTCATTAATCATTATTCCTTCTGCGGTTCAGGGTGAGGCAGCACCGGCAGAAATTGTCCGAGCCATTCAGCGAGCCAATCATTATGGAAAGATTGACCTGCTGATTATCGGCAGGGGAGGCGGTTCCCTGGAAGAGCTATGGGCTTTCAACACCGAGGAGGTGGCGAGAGCCATTGCTGCTTCCTATATACCGGTCGTTTCCGCTGTCGGTCATGAAGTCGATTATACGATTGCGGATTTCGTTGCCGATCTAAGAGCGCCGACGCCGTCAGCTGCCGCAGAATTGGTCATTCCGGTCCTTAATGAATTGCAAGATGGTATCCGTTATTATGAAGAAAAGCTCAAACAAAGGATCCAAAATGTTCTGCGAACCAAAAAGCATAAAGTGGAAGAACTAATGTCCAACTCGGCTTTGGCCCGCCCGGGCTGGCGTGTCGAACAATCCAGACAGAATCTGGATTATCTCTCCACGCGTCTTGTCGAGGGAATGACTGGATTTCTGACAGAAAAAAATGGTATACTTAGGTTGTTAAGCGCGAAAATTGACTTATTAAGTCCCTTGAATATACTGGGAAGAGGATATTCTTTAGCCTATGATACCGAGGGGAAATTAATCAAAAAGGTAAGACAGACCGCAGCAGGGGACACTTTATCCGTGCGGCTCAGTGATGGGACATTAATCTGCGAAGTTATAGATACAGTAAAACTTCAAGCGTCAAGCGATTCAAACGTCAAGAGAGGATTACCATGAAAAAGAATGGCGACAGAGAAGTCTTCAGCTTCGAAAAGGGAGTCGAAAGGCTGGAACAAATCATTAATAATCTGGATCAGAACAATGTGCAGCTTGAGCAGGCCCTGGACTTGTTTGGGGAAGGAATTGAGCTGATCAAACAATGCAACGGTCTCCTGGATTCAGCCGAAGCAAAAGTCAAAGTCTTGTTGGAAAATAGTAAAGGTGAACTGGTAGTGACTGATCAAGATTAGGAGTACAAACTGAAAATGTTCAAAGAACGCTATAATGACTATTTGAATATGGTTGAACAATATCTCAATCATTTGCCGCTGGATCAAAGTATCCTGGGTAAGAGCATGAATTATTCCCTGGTCGGAGGAGGCAAAAGGATTCGGCCCGTATTGGCGCTGGCCTGCGCAGAGCTTGTCGGCGGACGGCCTGAAGAGCTTGTCTCAGAAGCTTCTGCGATCGAGCTTATTCACACCTATTCTCTGATTCATGACGATCTTCCAGCCATGGATGATGATGATTATCGCAGAGGTAAGCTGTCGAACCATAAAGTATTCGGAGAAGCCGGAGCCATTTTGGCCGGTGATGCCTTGCTTACACTTGCTTTTGAGCTGCTGACCGAGCCTTCGGCAATAGAGCCTCAGAAAAAATTAAGAGTTATCAGAGAGACCGCCCAGGCCGCCGGCTGGCAGGGCATGGTCGGCGGGCAGAGCCTTGATACGCTTGGAAATCTAGAAAACAGTACGCTGGCTGATATTGAGCACGTCCATCATTTAAAGACTGGCGCTCTTCTAAAGGCTTCAGCTCGTCTTGGCGTAATTCTAGGTGGTGGATCGGAGCCGGAGATTGAAATTTTGACAAGCTATGCTTTATACTTGGGATTAGCCTTTCAAATTAAAGACGATATTCTTGATGTTGTAGGAGAAAGTGCGGTCATCGGCAAATCCGCCGGTAAGGACCAAAAATCCGGCAAACCGACCTATACGTCACTGCTGGGACTTGAGGGGGCCAGGGAACAACTGGAAAAAACAATCTTTCTGGCGAAAGAATCCCTGTCTTGTTTTAGCCCTAAAGCAGCGTTTTTATTATCCTTGGCTGACTACACCGCTGAAAGAACAAACTAGTATAAAGTTTTCGAGTTACACAAATAATTACGCCAAAGTTGCGTATGCATGCCGCAGTTACCAGCGTCAAGCGGGGCATAGAGTGCGCAGCGCAGCAGATTGCGCTACGGAGAGTGCAATCTGCCAAAAGCAGTATGGTGGCATGCAGACCAGACCCTGATGAATGGCAGGACAATGACAGAAACATGATAGAAAAAAATTAAATCAGGATGAGAGAGGATGAATCATCTCTATGAACCCAATCTCTTCGATATTGCACAACAATATCATGTGGATTTCGCTTTTTGCTTGGATACTTGCTCAAATCTTAAAGATCCTGATCAATTTCGTAATTGAGAAGAAATGGGATTTTGATCTCCTGACAAGTTCCGGTGGATTCCCAAGTTCGCATACAGCGATTGTCTGTGCCCTGGCCATCACCATTGGCAAAATTGATGGCTGGGATTCTTCTCTGTTTGCGATAGCTGTTACACTGGCTGTTATTGTTATGTATGATGCTGCCGGTGTCCGGCGCGCAGCCGGAAATCATGCCAGAATTATCAACTATCTTGTGGAATGGATGCGGCAGCATCCGACAGATTTTATGGGTTATAATATTCAAGAGGAAAAGTTTAAGGAACTGATCGGACATACACCTTTTGAAGTGTTTGGCGGCGCAATTCTGGGCTGCGCAATTGCTTTGATCTTTTAATACAGCCAGAATGTAGCTCGTTCTCGTGTCGTTATTTTGAAAACGGTGTATAGGATGAGGAAGGCAGGATAGACTTTTGGTTCGCAAGAAGCAAAGTGTTCGCTATATTATTACCGTATTTATTGCCACATTTTTTATTGCTTCACTTCTGGGAAGCGGAGCGGAGGCTTTTTTAAAGTTTTCTCCGGTTAGCCTGACCTGGATATTGCTCATGGTTGTGATTGCGGTCGGGATCCTGTTTGATATCATCGGTATTGCTGTGACGGCTGCTGATGAAGCGCCTCACCATGCCAGGGCAGCCAAAAGAGTCTTCGGCGCGAAGCAGTCTGTCTATTTAATCAAACACGCCGATAAAGTCGCTAATTTCGCGAATGATATTGTTGGCGATATTACGGGAACATTAAGCGGAGCAATGGGAGCGACAATTATTTTAAGCTTAATCGCTAAATTTTCTGTTTTAAGTACCTGGAAGGTACTTTTAAATGTGTTGATTTTGGCCTTGATTGCTTCCCTTACTGTGACAGGAAAGGCCTGGGGCAAAACCATTGCGATCAATGAATCAAATCGGATTGTTGATATGACCGGCAGAGTGATTGCAAGTGTGGAAAAGGTAACTGGACTGAACATAACAAAAAACAAACGAGGAGGAAAATAATTTGCGGCTTCTGGACAAAATTGATTCTCCAACCGACCTGAAAAACTTAAGCGAAAGTGACCTGACCGTTCTGGCTGAAGAACTCCGTCAGGAAATGATAGATATTATTTCAGTGAATGGCGGTCATCTTGCATCAAACCTTGGTGTTGTGGAACTGACTCTGGCACTGCATAGAGTATTTGACACTCCAACCGACAAGATTATCTGGGATGTTGGTCATCAGGCCTATGTTCATAAGATTCTAACCGGAAGGAAAGAAACTTTTAAGACGATCCGGCAATTTCACGGTCTGGCAGGCTTTCCGAAGAGAGAGGAAAGCGAATACGACTGTTTTGATACCGGACATGCCAGCACTTCCATTTCAGCTGCGCTGGGTTTCGCCAAAGCCAGGGACATTAAGAAGGAAAATTATCATGTCGTTGCTGTGATCGGTGATGGGGCAATGAGCGGCGGGATGGCCTATGAAGCGATGAATCATGCCGGTAACAGCGACAGCAATTTAATTATTGTTTTAAATGACAACGAAATGTTTATCTCTCAGAATGTCGGCGCAATGTCCTCCTATCTGAACAAGATCAGGACAGATCCATCTTACGACAGAAGAAAGAGGGATGTCCAAAAGTTCATCAAAAATATTCCGTGTATTGGTTCCTCTATGGCCAAAGCAGCCGGAAGGGCTAAAGACGGTATTAAATATTTCTTGGTACCCGGTCTGTTGTTCGAGGAACTGGGTCTGACCTATCTCGGACCAATTAATGGACATGATATTGCGTCACTGGAAAAGGTTCTCCACCAGGCCAAACAGAAAAAAGGTCCGGTTCTGGTTCACATTAAGACCTGTAAAGGCAATGGGTATGAGCCGGCCAAGCAAAGTCCGGATATTTTCCATGGGGTAGGGCCATTTTCCAAAGAAACGGGTGAGATGGTTAAAAAGGATGCGCCACCGACTTATACGGAAGTATTTGGACGGACCATTTGTGAATTGGCTGAAGAGGATAACAGGATCGTTGCAGTTACGGCAGCCATGGGATCTGGGACAGGTCTGAACCATTTCGGCCAAAATCACCCCGAAAGATTTTTTGATGTCGGAATTGCCGAACCGCACGCGGTAACTTTTGCTGCGGCACTCGCGCTGGAGGGACTGAAACCGGTTGTTTCCATGTATTCCACGTTCTATCAGAGAGCGTATGACCAGGTCCTGCATGATGTCTGCCTGCAAAATGCCAAGGTCGTGTTTGCGGTCGACAGGGCCGGCGTCGTCGGCGAGGATGGGAAGACGCATCATGGCATATTCGATATCTCTTTTTTCAGAACGATTCCGAACCTTACCTTGATGGCGCCGAAAGATGAAAATGAACTTAAACATATGATTCATACAGCGCTCATCATGGACAACCCGGTAGCTGTCCGGTATCCGAGGTCGGCCGGTGTCGGCGTGGAAATGGACAAAGAATTCAAAACATTGCCGAAAGGCAAAGCAGAACTGTTGCGAGAGGGCCAGGATATTACCCTGATTGGTTTTGGGCCGGTTGTCAATTTTTGTATGGAGGCTGCTAAGCGGCTGGAGTCTGAAGGTATTCAAGCCGGTGTGATTAATTTGCGTTTTATTAATCCGATTGATCGAGAGATGGTGGTCGCCGAGGTTCAAAAAACCGGGAAGCTGGTTACGGTTGAGGACCACATCCTCGCCGGAGGGATGGGCAGCGCGGTATTGGAAGTTCTTGAGGAAAAAGGAATTCAAGGCATAGCAGTCGAACGGATAGGGTATGATGATTATGTTGAACACGGAGCAATTTCACTTCTCCATCAAGCCTGTGGCATTACGGTTGAGCATATTGTCAGTGTTTCCAGAGAACTGATAAAGAATAGATGTTTATGATTTAAAATAGACAGATAGAGATAGATATAGATATAGAGTAAAGATAGATATAGAACAAGGATGGGCATATCGTGGCCAAAAATAAATCCAGACTCGATCTTCTTCTGGTCCAAAAAGGGTTGGTTGAAAGTAGAGAAAAAGCTAAAGCTTTAATTATGGCCGGAAAAGTCTATAAGGACAATCTTCGTCTTGACAAACCAGGCATCATGCTGGAAGAAGATACGGATCTGATTGTCAAGGGAGAGATCCATCCTTATGTTTCGCGCGGAGGTCTGAAACTGGCCAAGGCGATGGACGTATTTCAGTTGGATCTGAAGGATAAGGTCATTGCCGATATCGGGGCGTCTACCGGCGGATTTACGGATTGTGCACTGCAGAATGGGGCTTCCAGGGTCTATGCGGTCGATGTCGGCTACGGTCAGCTGGCCTGGAGGCTGCGCAGTGACGAAAGAGTGGTCTGCCTGGAAAGAACCAATGCACGTTACCTGACTGCGGACAGTCTCCCGGAAAAAGTAGACTGGATCGTGTGTGATGTTTCATTTATTTCCCTGACTAAGATTTTTCCCTCGATGACAGCGATTCTGAAAGAAAGCGGACAGGCACTGGTCCTAATTAAACCGCAATTTGAGGCCGGATCCGAGAATGTCGGCAAAAACGGTGTTGTCAGAGACCCGCAAGTCCATCGGGAGGTTCTACAAAACGTCCTGACGGAAGCTCAAAAGCAAGGATTTCGGGTCAAGGGACTGGACTTTTCGCCAATCCGCGGTCCCGAAGGAAATATAGAATTTTTAGCCTGGCTCAGCAGAGGAAATGAGCAAGAAGCAGCGGTATTCGACTGGAATCCTTGTCTGAATGAGCTTGTTATGAAGGCTCAGGCAGGAACGGAGTGAACGGATGGGAAACAAGGTAGGGATATGGATTAACCATTCTAAAATTACGAAAGAGAGCATCACCCCTCAGTTGATCAATTGGTTCAACAGTCAGGGATGGGAAACTGTACCGGAATGGGACCAGGAGATTACGGAAGATGTTGACTTTGTACTTTCCCTTGGCGGAGACGGCACAGTCTTGAAAGCTGCCAGAGAAGCCGCCCGGTTCAACATCCCGGTTCTTGGCGTGAATTACGGCCGGCTTGGTTTTTTATGCGAGGTTGAACGCGGCGAAATCTATTCTGCCTTAAAAAAGGTGCTGCGTAATGAATATACGGTCGATGAGAGACTCATGATGATTACTTCATATTTCAAAGACGGTCAAAAACAGCAGGATATGGTTCTGAATGATGTTGTTTTTATCCGGGACAGTGAAGAGACGCTGATAACACTTCAGGTCAAGCTTTCCGGTGAACCGATTGCGAGTCCGCCTTCGGACGGCTTGATTATTGCAACCCCGACAGGTTCGACCGCCTATTCACTTTCAGCCGGCGGACCTGTTGTGAGCCCAGATGTTCAGGCCATGCTGGTCACGCCGCTGGCTGCCCATGCGCTTTCGTCCCGGCCCATGGTCGTATCAAATAAAGAAAAAATAGATATCAGTCTGACCAGAGGCAATAAATGCCGGGTGACCGTCGACGGGAAGTATCTGACGACCATGAATTCCGGGGATACGGTCCGGATCGAAACGGCTCCGATCAAAGCAAGATTTATCCGGCTTGGAGGAAGGAGTTTCCCGAAGGTTGTCCGGGAGAAACTCCGGGACCGCTGGCATGAATCATGAGGGCATGAACGGTGTCTTTAATCCGAAGGGGATCGGAAATACGCAGACAATGTTAAAAATGTATCTGCAGCAGCTTATCCAGCACGGAGATCAGGTGATTGATGCTACGGCAGGACGCGGCAAGGACACCCTTTTTCTGGCGGAATGCGTGGGTCCTGAAGGCCGGGTGTTTGCGTTTGATATTCAGGAAGAAGCGATTCAATCAACCCGGGAACTGCTCACAGCGCATAAGATGCTCGACAGGGTTGCCTTATTTCGGGAGAGTCACACAGAGATTGGACGCCTTGTTCCGCAAGGAATCAGAGCTGTCGTTTTCAATCTTGGATATTTGCCCGGGAGCAATCAGGCAATGATTACCGAGCCGGAGACAACACTTCGGGCGGTAAATGATACCTTGAAGCTGCTAGTTGCCAAAGGGGTCATTGTATGCACTGTATATCGGGGACACAGCCACAGTCTGGAAGAAGCAAATGCACTGAATGCCTATGCTGCAGAACTTTCTAAGAAGGATTTTCATGTCCTCCAGGGAATTTATCTAAATCAAGGTGAGACATCTCCATACTGGTTAATAATTCAGAAGAATAGAGGCGATCATTTATGAAAAGCCGTCGTCAGAAAAAAATCCAGGAACTGATTACCAATGAATCGGTTAAAACGCAGGAAGAACTAGCGCAGAGGCTGTTCGAAGAGGGCTTTAATGTCACACAGGCCACCGTTTCGCGGGATATCAAGGAGATGGGTCTGGTCAAGATATCCGGTTCAGACGATGAATACCGTTATGCCATTCAGGCTGAAGCACATCCTCCCGGGTATCAGGAAAGATTGAAACGAATGTTCAAGGAAGTTGTGATCTCGTTCGACAGCAGCGAAAATATTATTGTAATCAGAACCATACCGGGGAATGCCCAGGCGATGGCGTTGCTGCTTGACAATATTGGATGGAAAGAAGTCATTGGCACGGTGGCCGGGGATGATACCATCTTTCTTCTGATTAAACCGAAAGAACAAACAGAAATTATTCTGGAGAGACTAGCCGAACTGAGCTGAACTGAACTGAACTGAACTGAACCGTGTCTTTAAATTTTCCATTGACTGAGTATGGCAAAGAGGAGGAGACCTATGCTCGTAGAACTTCGCATCAAAGATTTTGCACTGATGGAAGATGTCCATTTGGTTTTTGATAAAGGCTTGTCTGTTTTTACAGGAGAGACAGGAGCCGGGAAATCCATGCTGGTCGATGCGCTGGGTTTGCTTCTGGGTGGAAGAGCCAGTAATGAACTTTTGCGGCATGGCAAGGACAAAGCGTGTGTAGAAGGGATTTTTTCTAATCTGCCGCTGAAGCTGACTGAAATGTTACAGGACGAAGGATATCCTCTTGAAGATGACATGCTGTTTCTGTATCGAGAAATCAATGACTCCGGCCGAAATGTCTGTCGTGTTCAGGGCAGAACAGTTCCGTTATCACTGTATCGGACATTCTGTGAAGGACTCGTAGACATTCACGATCAGATGGAGCACCAGTCTTTGCTACTGGCGGAAACCCAAAGGGAACTCTTAGACAGTTTCGGTGGGGGGGAACATTTAAAATTGCTGAATCAGGTTAGGAAAGCAGCCGTCAATTACCGGAATACCCTGTCTAGAGAAAGAGAACTCCTGCGCTCAGAGCGGGACAGGGAGAAAAGAGAAGAAATATTGCGTTACCAGATTGAAGAAATTGATCGGATTGCACCGGTTTCCGGGGAAGAGGAATCTCTGGAACAGGAGAGAAAGTTTCTACTGAATGCCGAGAAAATCGTCAGCCTTGTCAATGAAGCCTATGATGAACTCTATGCTGGAACCAAAGAAGTCTCTGAGTCTGCTTTTGATCTAATGGGATCCGCCACAGAAAAAATAGGGGAACTCTCAGCACTTGATCCTGAGATTGAGCAGCTGCATAAGAACATTGAAGAGATCTATTTCAGTCTCGAAGATTATGTGACCAAGCTACGGTCCTATAAAGACGGGCTGGATTTTGAACCAGGAAGGCTTGACGAAATTGAAGCCCGCCTGGTTGATCTCGGGAAGCTCAGAAAATATGCGTATACGATTGAAGCTGTTCTGGAAAGACGGGCTGAAATGGAAGAAGAGCTTGAAGAAATAGCCCATCTTCAGGATGAAAAGGAAAATATCCGGCGCGAAAAGAAAGAGATGCTGACAGCCTATAACAATCTGGCGGAGGAACTCAGCCTGAATCGCGGGATCCAGGCTCAACGAATTGAAAAGGGTCTGGCAGACGAATTGCTCGATCTGGGGCTAAGCGAGGCCAGAATCGAAATCATATTCTCGCCCGTTACCGAACCATCGCCCGAAGGTGCGGAACAGATCGAATTTTATTTTTCCGCGAATGTCGGAGAACCTCCCAAGCCTTTGGCCAAAGTAGCTTCTGGAGGAGAAATGGCCAGGATCATGCTGGCTTTCAAAAGCTTATTATCGAAAGTGGAAACCGTGGATACGTTTGTTTTCGATGAAGTGGACAGTGGGGTAGGCGGCAGAACGATCATGAAGGTCGCTGAAAAGCTTGAAAAAATAGCGGGTAACAGACAAGTACTCTGCATTACACACTCGGCGCCGATCGCTGCATTCGCCGACAGCCATTTTGGTATTAATAAAATCGTTGTGGAAGACAGGACGCTGACCAAGGTTAATCGGCTCGATGAAAGTGAAAGAGTCCAGGAAATGGCCCGGATGCTTGGCGGCGAAAGCGTCGCGCTAAGCCTTGCGGAGGAATTATGGCAGCAGGCCCAAAAATAAGATAAAAATAAAATGTAATAATAAAAGTACCTTGTTATTCCGCATGCAAAAGCGACAACAGGGTACTTTTTAAATATGAGCTTCATTTACAACCTCTTTAAGCTTTGTTTATACAGGTAATCGATCAGTACGACCATTCCGCTCACGAATAAATTTAAATAATAGACGATGAACCTCCAGAGCATGATCGCATAGATCATAACGCTGGAAGGAAAGACTAGCCCGAATATCAGGTAAAATCCTCCCTCGGATGCTCCTGCATTTCCAGGCGTCGGAATATAATTAATCGCCATGTAATGCAAAGACTGCACAGCAAGAATATCAAGCAGAGAAGCATCTCTTAAACCAAAAGATAGATAGACAAAATAGGTTACGCAAAAGTACACGATGACTTGGATCAACGTATAGAGACAAGTTAGGAGCAGAGCTTTGCGGTCTCTCAGGAACAAACGTAGAGAACTTCTGTATTCCTCAATATGCCTGGAAAAGATTTGATCATCAATATTCCTGGCCAGTTTAATTTTATGAAGCAGTCTTAAGATCAGAAGACAGACCTTTTTCACAATCGAACTGTTGTAACAGAGCAAAAGCATAGCCAGCGTCGATATGATATTGATTATAAAACCTATAGCAATGAAGGTTTTGCTGACCGTACCCTGCTCAAAGATAAAATCATACTTAAAAATAGCCATAATCAAGGCGAATGCAGTCACAATAATATGATAAACCGCAAATTTATTGATCGTAACTGATGTAGCCAGTCCCAGCGGAATTTTATAGTCATTTTTCATCGTATAGACCTGCGCAACAGGCTGTCCCCCGCCAGAAAAAGGAGTAATGGAACCGTAATACTGTCCGATCAGCGCTATTTTCATATACTGCCAAAAACGGATACCTTGATTGGAGATCTCAATAATCACTTTAATAATTAACGCATCAAAAAACCAAAAAAGGACCATACAGACAAATGCCAGGAATAACAGTCCTCCATCAGTTATGGCGATCAGATGGGGAATAATACTGAATTTCGAACTGGAAGTCAAAATCCCTATGGTCACTGCAATGAGCAGGGCTGTAAAAAAATAATTTACAAAAATTTTTTTCATTGTTTGTTTCCTTTTGTAACCATTATAAAGCCTATTATAACCTAACAAATGACAAGAGTGCTAGCTTTTGTCATTTTCTTATTTCGCCATAAATTTAAGAAATCCTAGAAAACATTTCACAGGATGAAACCTTTTTATAAGGGAAATCTAATATTACAATAAAAATTTTATTGTAGTATTCGCTGCAGGAGAAAAATACGTGAGGAGGGTGAAAAACTGAAGGGAAAAAACGGTTTGAATAGAAAACTAACCCGGATAATTTTCCGAATAGGAATTCTCCTCGTTTTTGCCCTTAGTATTCAACAAATTGCAGGATTCTATCAGAAAACAGAAACTAGTCGTTTCTACCCGGTAACCAATTACCTGGATTTTTTTTCAGCAGGCAAAGAAGTCACTAAAGTACGGCCATCTGTTGTTCCAGGCGGACAATCCATTGGCGTGACTTTGCAGACCAAAGGAGTCTTGGTTGTAGGATATGCTCCGATCACGAACAAGGAAGGCAAACAGTCTTATCCGGCAAAGGATTCTGGAATAGAAATCGGGGACATCATTTTTAAAATTAATGGTATTACAGCAATAAATGATTTTCAGGTAGCGCAGGAAATCAATAAAAAGTGTAAAGAAAACAAAACAATTGTGCTTGAGATCAAACACAAAGGAAAAGTTCTGGAAAAAAAGATTCAACCGGTATTCTGCTCAGAAACCCAAAGATATCGGATAGGGCTGTTTATTCGGGATGAGGCTGCAGGAGTGGGAACTCTGACGTTTAGTGAACCCAATACAAAAATATTTGGGGCTTTGGGACACGTAATTACGGATATTGATACCAATGATCAAATTGAATTAAGTGATGGCAAAATCGTCGAATCCACAATCTACTCCATTGAAAAAGGTCAAAAAGGAGATCCCGGAGAAAAGATCGGCACATTTATGGTTCAGTCAAACTTTTCCGGTAAAATTACCAAGAATTCAGCCAGCGGGATATTTGGTATTTATGAAGGTGAACTCCGAAATCCGTATTTCAGTACAATTGTTCCTATAGCCTGGAAATCTGAGGTTGAGGTTGGGCCGGCAAAAATCTATACGGTTTTAAAAGACAATACCATCGAAGAATTTGACATTAAAATAGAAAAAATTATGCAGTATCGGACAGACAACAAAAACATGATTATAAGGATCACCGACCCTGAATTGCTCGAAAAAACCGGCGGGATCGTTCAAGGTATGAGCGGCAGCCCAATTATCCAAAATGGCAAAATTGTTGGCGCCGTTACGCATGTATTTGTCAATGATTCAACCCGGGGATACGGAATATTTATTGAGAAGATGATAGACGAATCAGGTATAACGAGTAAAGCTGCAGCCGCCCGCAAGGGCGGTTCTTCTTTGACAAAATAATGCCGAATAAATATTTTTCCCATTGGACCAGAAGGAATTGGTAAATTCTTGTCGAAAGGTAACTGGATTGAATTTATACGTTTTTTGGTGATCTTTGGAAGCTGGAGGATAGTTTGATGGAAGAGATAAAAGTTTTGTTGGCTGACGATAACCGCGATTTTATTGAAGTATTAAAGGAATATATAAGCAATCAAGAGGATATGGTTCTTTCGGGTGTAGCTTATAACGGAAACGACGCACTGGATATGATCAAAAAAGAGGAACCGGATGTGGTAGTTCTGGATATTATTATGCCTCATCTTGACGGATTAGGCGTCATGGAAAAATTGATAAACACGATCAAAAGGCCTAGGGTGATTATTTTAACTTCTTTTGGTCAGGAAAATATGACACATCGAGCGGTTCAACTGGGGGCTGACTATTACATATTAAAACCATTTGATTTGGACACGTTAGGGAAAAGAATACGGCAGCTGGTCGGGGTTTATGAAGCCGCCCCTTCTTTTAATAATACTTCAAATGCTATGATATCTCCGAATATCAGCAGTGTTATTCAGGTTAACGTCAAAAATTCCAAAATGATTGAAGTTGAAGTTACCAAGATGATCCAACAGATGGGAGTACCCGCGCATGTCAAGGGATATCAGTATCTGAGAGACGCTATTGTCTCCGTGATCAAAGATGTTTCTCTGCTTGGCGCCGTGACCAAAGAATTGTATCCGATGATTGCCAAAAATTATGGTACGACTCCCAGCAGAGTGGAAAGGGCAATCCGCCATGCGATTGAACTAGCCTGGGACAGAGGAAATATTGAGTTTATGAACAAATTTTTTGGCTATACGATTAATGTTGACCGCGGGAAACCGACGAACTCGGAATTTATCGCGATGGTCGCAGATAAATTGAGAATTGCTGATAAGTTATAAGATAGAAATTTTGGCGATTTTAGCCAATTTTAAACTAACTGAGTAGAGAACACCTTCTCCTTTGTTTTCAAATAAATGAGAAGGTGTTAATTTATTACAATGCTTATTTAGGCTGTAGGAAGCTTGATATCGAGAAAGAAATTGCTTTTGCCATGGTTGACTAGGTTTGGCCAAGGTATTGAATGATCTGAGCCTTATCTTCTCTGGACGCATGATAAATTGGCTGAAGCTGACCGTTAGATATACCGGCCCATCGTAAATAGATAATTTGTTCGTATTGTGTTTCAAATACCGGATCAAAATATTTTAGATTTAAAATAATATAATACTGACTAACCTGTCCGGCGTCAATTTCTTGGGATTGCATATCGATGTTGACAACGAGATCCACAGTGGAATCAGGAGAAACATAATTGGCGAGGGAGAGCTGATCAACCCGGAGCGGTTCTGCATTTAAATCACTATCTACAAAAATGGTCTGGCAATGGAGTGAAGCTGCCGGATGCGTACCGACGTTGGTGAAATGAAAGCTGAATGCCACATCTTTTTTATTAAGAATCTTCACAGAAGGAGATTGTGTAAAGGTAAGGTAAGGTTTGACGGATCCCCGTTCTTCCTTCCAGGCTGACAGGGAAATATAGACGGTAATCATGGAGGTAACAGCAAATATAAAGGTTGTTATCGTTACCAGCAGCTGATAGGTGTTATGGTGAGATTCAGCCGGCATATTTACGCCTCCCAGACCAAATAGATAGGATATAATGTATCATAGTATGGAAGAAGGCAATAATATGCCAGCATCCGGTCCAAAATCCATTAATCAGGATAACTGATTTCATCTAATATTTTAGAACACAGGAGGTTCTTCATGGATAATAATGACCTGACAGAAAAATGTATTGCTGAACAGAGGGTATATTCCGGAAAGTTCATCAGTGTCAATCGGGATACAGTTGAACTCCCGAATGGAAAAACGTCCATTCGGGAAATTGTTAGGCATTCCGGTGCTGTAGCCATCGTGCCTGAACACGAAGGCAAGATCATAATGGTTCGCCAGTACCGCTATGCGCTGGCCAAGGAAACGCTGGAAATTCCAGCCGGGAAAATGGACCCGGGTGAAGACCCGGAAACTTGCGCCTTAAGAGAATTAAGGGAGGAAACAGGTTATCAAGGAGAACTAAACTATCTTGGCTCTTTTTATACATCACCGGGTTTTACCGATGAAATGATCCATATCTACCGGGCACAGCATCTGAGCTGGTCCCCTCTGGACTGTGATGACGATGAGTTTTTGAATGTCGTAGCTGTTCCAAGGGAACAGGCTCTGCAAATGGCAGGGAGCAGCGGATTCTTTGATGCCAAAACTGCCATTGGCCTGCTACTGGCGCTATAAACGAATAAAGATATTTTCAAAAATTTCCTCAGCGTTTTTACATGCATTTTAGCGTTGACAAGGTACTAGTCTTCTGCCTTCCTGAATATGATTTTCTTGAGGACAAGTCTTCAGGGAGGTAGAATGATGAAGAAAATGCTGTACGATCATATCAATCAGTACTGGGTTATCTATCTGACGCTCTGCTGCGTATTTTTAGCCGGAGGTGTTTTCGGAGCAGTTGGGGTCAGTTCATTGGGAATAGAAAAAGCGGAAGAACTAACCGGTTTCTTCAACAGCCTGCTCGGAGAACAACCAACTGCCATAGATACGTCATTCCTTCAGCAGCTAGCCAGGGATAACTTTATTATGATGGCGGGGATATGGATCCTTGGCTTGACGGTGATTGGAACTCCACTGGTATACCTGATCGTCTTTACGAGAGGATTTATCTTAGGTTTTACGGTTGTGTTTATTATTCAACTGAAAAAAATGATGGGTTTGGGCTTGGTCCTGTTTACGATTCTATTCCCATCGCTTCTGGCGGTTCCGTGTCTTCTGCTCGGAGCCGGTCTTGCGACTGTTTTCTCGCTTCTCCTGCTGCAGGGAAGGATGCGGGGTGATTTTCTAAAGAATAACTTTCTCCACTACTGTGGCATGGCCTTATTGATCTCCATCGCGGCTTTAGCCACAGGGTTACTACAAGGATATTTTACCATACTGGGAGCGCGCCTTTTCGGCTTATAGACAGGGGACAGCCTTATTTTTTAATTAATGTGAAACGATAATCCCTAAAGAAAAGGATAATTCCTCCTTGCGTAGAAATGAACTGCAGGGGGATATTTTATGTCTAAAGATAGCAAATTAAGGGATGATCTGTTAGAAGATTATCTGTACCATCTACGTGTTGAAAGAGGGCTTTCCGCAAATACCTGTTCCAATTACTGCAGGGATCTTTATAAATTTGTACTTTTTGTTCACGAAAATGACAGGACAGTTTTGCAGTGTAGTACTTCAGACCTGATCACTTTCATTCTGGACGAAAAGAAGCAGGGGAAATCTGCAAGAACACTGGCTAGGTATACGGCAGCTTTAAGAGGATTTTACGGATATTTGCTTCAGGAAGACAAAAGAAATGACGATCCAACGGTCTTTCTGCCGGCCCCGAAACTCGAACAAAAGCTGCCCCGCGTCTTGTCGGAGATCAATCTGACCAGGGCAATTGACCAGAATGATAATCAAAATGATCTCAGCAGTAGAGACCGGGCGATTGTCGAGGTTCTCTATGGGAGCGGGCTCAGGGTCTCAGAGCTGATTGGACTCAGCCTGAACGATATTTCCTATCATTTGGGATATATTCGCTGCCGGGGTAAAGGGAATAAAGAAAGAATCGTTCCTTTGGGTGAGCCCGGCATCCTTATCTTAAAGGCATACATTGATTCCACAAGGCAAACGCTGCTCACCCGCAACCCGAAACCAACAGCAGAAGCCAGGAATATCCTTTTTCTCAATTCACGCGGTAGACCGCTGACACGTCAGGGAGTCTGGCTGATTTTAAAAAAATGGGCGGCGGAAAATAATTTGAGTTCAGATATTTATCCGCATTTATTAAGACACAGTTTTGCAACACATTTGCTTGATAATGGTGCTGATTTGCGTTCGGTTCAAGAAATGCTTGGGCATGCCGATATATCGACCACTCAGATCTATACCCATTTAACGAAAAAACGCCTGTTGGATGTTTTCCGCAAATCACACCCGCGGGCTAAAAAAGGAGGAAATACAGATGGCTCGGGCGATATTGATCGTAATGGATAGCGTTGGCATCGGAGCAATGCCGGATGCAGCCCAATATGGCGATGAAGGAAGCAATACGCTGGCGAATATATCCAAGCAGGCAGGCGGATTGAAAATCCCGAATCTTCAGCGTATGGGTCTTGGCAATGCACGCGAAATTCCTTTTGTTTCTCCCCAAAACAATCCTTCCGCAAATTACGGGTTCATGGCTGAAAGATCAAAAGGCAAGGATACAATCACCGGCCATTGGGAAATGACCGGGATCATTCTGGATCAGGCTTTTCCAACTTTTCCGTCCGGCTTTCCTGATGATTTTATCAGAAGGTTTGAAGAACGAATCGGCCGGCTGACTTTAGGCAATGAGGTGGCATCCGGCACGGAAATTATGCAGCGCCTCGGGGCAGAGCATGTCAGGACTGGACAACCGATTGTTTATACCTCTGCCGATTCAGTATTCCAGATTGCAGCGCATGAGGAGGTTATTCCATTAAATGAGCTGATGGAGATATGCAGAATTGCCCGGGAAATGCTGCAGGGTGACTTACGGGTTGCCCGTGTCATTGCACGCCCTTTCATCGGCGAAACAGGCAATTACCAAAGAACACCAAACAGGCATGATTTTGCTGTGGATCCTCCGGAAAAAACACTGCTGGACAGGATTGTTGAAGCCGGGCAGAAAGTATTGGCAGTCGGCAAAATTAACGATATCTTTAATGGCAAAGGAATCAGTGAGCATGTCAGCTCTCATGGAAATGACGATGGAATCGCCAAGACCATCGAATATCTGCGGCGGGACGACGCAGGCTTAATTTTTACAAATCTTGTTGATTTTGATATGGTTTATGGACACCGCAATAATGTCAGGGGTTATGCCGAGGCCCTTGAGGCCTTTGATGCCAGAATTCCAGAAATAACTAGCATTCTTAAACAGGATGATATCCTATTTATTACGGCCGACCATGGCTGTGATCCGACGACAGTAAGCACAGATCATTCCCGGGAATACGTTCCGCTGCTTGTATACGGGCCGAAGCTGAAGCAGGGAGTGAATCTCGGACAGAGAGCCTGCTTTGCAGATCTTGGAGTGACCATTGCCGAATATTTGGGGGTACAGTCGATTGAAATCGGGACCAGTTTTTATACAGAATTGAAAGGAGAAAATCAGCATGATTAATGAACAAGTCATGACGATATGGCTGAATGATGCCCGTAATTTTCTGCTCAAGAAAATCTCATACATTCCTGAAATAGGCATTATTTTAGGTTCAGGTCTTGGCAAGCTGGCTGAACTTGTGGAAGATGCTGTCGTTATTCCGTACAGCGGAATCCCTCATTTTCCTGTGTCTACTGTTACAGGGCATTCCGGCAAGCTGATCGTCGGAACATTGGGAGACAGAAAGGTCATGGTTCTCCAGGGACGTTTCCATTATTACGAAGGTTATGAGATGCATGAAGTGACTTTCCCGGTCCGTCTGATGCAAACGATCGGGATGAAAGGTTTGGTCGTGACCAATGCCGCTGGAGGAATCAATTCGGATTACCGCCCCGGGGATCTGATCGTGATCAAAGACCATATCAACCTGATGGGAAGCAGTCCGCTGCGAGGAGCGAATCTCAGCAATCTTGGACCGCGTTTCCCGGATCTCAGTGAAGCCTATGACGGCAAATGGAGAGAGCTGGCACTATCCCTGATGAAGGAGTACGGCTTGAATCCCTGGCAGGGAGTCTATGCGGCGCTCAGCGGACCGAGCTATGAGACGCCTTCAGAGATTCGTTATTTAAGAACGATTGGAGCCGACCTTGTCGGAATGTCCACTGTACCGGAAGTCATTGTTGCGAATCATGGCGGGATGAAAGTGCTTGGCATCTCGTGTGTGACCAACATGGCCGCCGGAATATTAAAGCAAAAGCTTGACCATCAGGAGGTATTGGCGACGGCGGACCGGATTGAGGAGACGTTTCTGCGGTACATGAGGCAATTAATCGCGCTGCTGGACTGATGCATGCATTATAGGCATGATTTCATACCTGAAACCTCTTGAGATCGGTCTCAGTTTCCAATTTGCTTTAGGGTATGGTTCTATATGGAATTTCTCTTCGGGTAGGCCTGCGTGCCACAGCACCGCTCCTCGGCAGATAGCGCCCTCCTGGCGCTAACGGCCGCGCTGCGCAATCCTTGCTCCGCTTTTCGCGGAGCCGTGGCACGCAGACTGATCTGAGGGTTTTATTCAGCGCAGATAATCCAGATGATTGTTGAAAATACAGTTGTTCCAGTGATAACCTCAATTCTTGCAACAATGCCATAATAAAATGATTCTGCATCATGACATGCACAATAGACTTAAACTTATTATCAGTCTGGGTGTCACAACTCCGCGAGAAGCGGAGCACGATGCGGAGCGCGGCTATTTGCGCCACGGAGGGCGCAATAGCCGAAGAGCGGTGCTGTGACACACAGACCAGCCCCAAATAAATAGTAATAAGGCGGCATAAATACGATGAGAATGGTTGAGCTGATTGAAAAGAAGAAAAACGGCTATCCGCTTACGCGGGAGGAGATCAGGTTTATCGTTCAGGGTTATGTTCAAGGAAACATCCCAGACTATCAGGTCTCGGCGTGGACGATGGCGGTCTATTTTAAGGGGATGACCGTTCAGGAAACAGCGGAGCTGACCATGGCGATGGCGGAGAGCGGAGATCAGCTTAAACTGTCCCTTCCGGGGAAAGTATTTGTCGATAAGCACAGTTCCGGAGGCGTTGGGGATAAGACAACGCTGGTTGTTGCCCCGCTGGTAGCCGCTTGCGGCGTTCCGGTTGCCAAGATGTCCGGTAGAGGCCTCGGGCACACTGGGGGAACCATTGACAAACTCTCCGCTATTCCGGGATTCCGGGTCGAATTAGGAGAACAGGAGTTCCTTGAGCAGGTAGGCAGGATTGGCTTAGCGGTCGTCGCCCAAACCGGTAGCATGGTTCCAGCAGATAAAAAACTTTATGCTTTACGGGATGTTACGGCAACGGTCGATTCGATTCCGATGATTGCTTCTTCCATCATGAGCAAAAAGATTGCCGCCGGCGCCCAGGGGATTGTGCTGGATGTAAAATACGGCTCAGGCGCTTTTATGGCGACGTTGGAAGAAGCTAAAACACTGGCGGATATCATGGTTGGGATCGGCAAAAATCTGGGCAGGGATATGGCGGCGGTCCTGAGCAGGATGGACCAGCCGCTCGGGAGGGCCGTCGGCAACAGTCTTGAAGTTCTTGAGGCCATTGACTGTCTGCAGGGCAAAGGACCTGATGATTTAATGGAAGTGTGTCTGGAACTGGCAAGCTGGATGCTTGTGCTCGGGAAGAAAGCTGCTACAATCACGGAAGCTGGAGAGATCCTGAAAGATACACTGCAGAGCGGCAGGGCCTGGGAGAAGTTTTTGGCGTTTGTTCAAGCCCAGGGAGGCGATACGGCCGTGCTGCATGCCAAAAACCTGCCCCTGGCTTCAGAAAAAATTGTTTATAAAGCCGAAAGAGCAGGTTATATTCAACATATTGATGCCCGGAAGATTGGGCTTCTGGCCATGGCTCTCGGGGCCGGCCGGGAAACGAAAGACAGTGCAATCGACCTTGGCGCAGGTGTTTATCTGTTGAAAAAGGCCGGTGACGCAGTGCAAGCCGGTGAACCATTATGCATGCTGTATACTTCTTCTGCCGAAAAAAGTTCGCTTGGATTGGCAAAGGCTGCAGCGGCGATTACAATTGACGAAGAAAAGCCGCTGCTTAAACCGACGGTTTCGACAGTGATCCGCTAAAAAGACCGTTATTTTTTATATTCGGACATCTGGGCGATGAACTTATTGCCGAAAACTTCAAACTGCTCTAATACGGGAATAAATTCCTGGCCGATCTTACTAAGGGAATACTCGACTTTTGGCGGTACTTCCGGATAAACATAGCGGTCAATCATACCGAACTCTTCGAGAAATCTCAACTGTTTGGTCAGTGTGGCCTGGGTGATGCCCGGGATCTTGCGCTGCAATTCACCAAAGCGATGGGTCTTTTCTCTGAGATGCTTAATAATCAGAATGGACCATTTTCCGGAAAAAATTTTTTGGGCGGTAAAGTACGGACATTTGCCAAACAAATTGATTTCTTGTTCCATTTTTTTACTCCACTTCTTATTAATATCACGTTTACACCTATAGTATCTATTTGGATACTTATAACAGAAAAAAATCGTACTTGTTCAATATTTGATATCTGTTATTATGATGATACATCACGATTATAACGTGTTATTTTGAAAGGAGTCAAGATCATGAAGTCAATTGCCCAGTTTCTGTCTGATGCCAAAACATTTTACCTTGCTACAGCAGACGGTGATCAGCCGCATGTCCGTCCGTTCGGCGCTGTCGCAGAGTATGACGGGAAAACGTACATTTGCACCAATAATCAAAAAAATGTCTTTGCCCAATTACTGAAGAACCCGAAAGTCGAAATTTCCGGAATGGTTGGGGACAAATGGATCCGACTCGTCGGGAAAGTAGCCGTTGACCCGCGCCCTGAAGCACGTGAGGCGATGTTCGAAGCCAATCCGAGTTTAAGAAATATGTACAAGTGCGATGACGGCCTTTGTGAGGTCCTGTACTTCACTGAAGCCACAGCGTCGATTCATTCTTTCACCGCAGACCCGGTAGAGTTCACAATTTGAGAATTATTACAGAACCTAAAATACGTAATCTGACTTAAACAAAAAAAGACTTGAACTGTAAAAGGTTCAGGTCTCTTTGTGTTTTCAGGCAATTTTTACATGCTTATGTCATAGACTATTCTTGAACAACAGCGATTTGACGTTTCTTGTAAAGATTAATTTTATACGAACGTTGACTGGAGTGGGGCCGATGAAAGAAGCTAAGAAGATCTATGAGTTTTCCGGCAGTCTGAATACAAGCATGCGGTATGCTGTTTATGCCGATTCTCATCGTTTTTTGAAGCATAAGCATGCCTGGAAAGCAGCTCACTGTCTTAAGAGTTTTGGCTGCAGGGTTTACCTGGTTGCTCCTGATTTGAAAACAAAAACATTTGAAGGGAGCAGGGTTTATCCGGATTTAAACGCGCTAAAGGGTAAAGTTGATGTTGTGGTTCCGTGCCTCAGGGCGGAGCTGATTCAGAACATTGTCGTGGAAGCTGCGGAATGCGAGGCCAAAGCAATTTGGTTCCAGGAACAGAATTGGACTCCCGAATTTGATGCAGCGTGCCGGGAGAATGGAATCGAAGTTGTTCGCGGGTGTGTTTTGAAACATAAAATTTATCCAAGGCCGTTCGCATACCTGAATCCTTGTTATTGGCACGGCCGGAAAGTGAATAAAGTACCGGGAAAGTACCAGCGGATTTAATCATATCTAAGATTATTGAAAACATAACATGATTTGATTTGATAAGGGCATACTAAAACAACAAATATAACTTTAGCTTGGGAGGTTTTCGTATGCCTAAATTTTGTTTACGGATGCTGACAGCGGTCCTAGCCGCGGCATGTTTGCTCGGATGGATGACGGCGCCGGTCAAGGCTGCAAATATTGAGACAGCTGCTGAAAGCGCGATTCTTATGGATGCGGCAACGGGCAAAATTCTTTATGAGAAGAATGCTCATAAAGAACTGCCTCCGGCAAGCGTTACGAAGCTGATGACAATGCTACTGGCAGCAGAAGCTGTCGAAGGGGGCAAAGTCAAATTGACCGATACGGTGACTGCGAGTGAGAATGCTTCTTCTCTCGGCGGATCGCAAATCTATCTCGAGCCGGGAGAGAAGTTTACGTTAAAAGAACTTTTAATTTCGATCGCAGTAGGGTCGGCGAACGATGCCTGCGTGGCTGTTGCGGAACATATCTCAGGGACCCATGAGGAATTTGTGGATTTGATGAACAGAAAGGCCAAGGAATTAGGACTGAAGAATACCCATTTTGCCAATGCATACGGACTGCCGGCGGAGGGGCATTACACGAGTGCCTACGATCTGGCAGTTTTGGGCAGGGAAGCGCTCAAATACCCGCTGGTATCAGAATTGACATCCATGAAGGAATATGAACTGCGCAACGGTGAGTTTAAATTGTGGAACACCAATAAACTTTTATGGTGGTATGAGGGAACGGATGGATTTAAGACCGGTTGGACGCAGGAAGCAAAATACTGTTTAGCCTCAACTGTAAAAAGAGATGGCCTGAGACTGATCTGTGTTGTCATGGGAGTTCCACAGGTCAGAGGCCATTTTCAAGAGTCTATGAAGATTTATAATTATGGATTTGCTAATTACGTTTATAAAGAATTTGCTCCTGCCGGTTCTAAACAAGGAGAAGTTATTGTTCATAAAGGGAAGCTCCAAACAGTTGACCTTATCTGTCAGAAAGCTGTCGGCTTGTGTGTTGAGAAAGGGAAGGAGAAGGAATGCCGGACTGAAACCAGGTATTTTGCAAACCCGGTATCTGCACCAATCACTAAGGGACAGCAGCTCGGAGAAATGATTATTTATTGCGGTCAGAAAGAAGCTGACAGCATAAAGCTTGTAGCTGCAGAATCAGTTGAAAAAGCAGGACTGCTGGAGATGTTCAAGCGCACGGTTCATCAGTCCTACAGCATGGCCCCGCCGATTTATGCCAACTAAAGTTCAGGCGGATTGTCGTTCAGAATCTGCTTTAAATGAAGCAAGGCAGCACGTTCGATCCTGGAAATCTGTACCTGGGAGAGGTTCATGATTTTAGCAATTTCATTTTGCGTTTTATCTTCAAAGAACCGCTGATACAGAACCTCTTTCTCTCTTCCGGGCAGTTTATCAAGGACTTCCTGTAGGGCAATTTTTTCAAACCATCCCGGATTGGTATCCTTTTCCTGCGGAATTTGATCAATCACATAAATAGGATCAGAATCGTCCTGATAAAGCGTATCATGGATTGACGACGGGCTTTGCACTGCTTCGAGGGCGAGTATGATATCCTCGCTCGGTGTGCCGATATCTTCGGCGATTTCATTGATCGTGGGTTCCCTGTTTAATTCTGAGGAAAGTTTTTCCCGGGAACGGTTGATCTTGTAAACCAGTTCTTTATAAGAACGTGGAACTTTAATCGGATGGTCATCTCTCAAAAATCTTCGAATTTCGCCAATAATCATCGGTACGGCGTACGTGGAAAATTTAACGCCGTACGAGAAATCAAATTTATCAATGGCTTTGATGAGGCCGATGGTACCGATCTGAAAGAGATCCTCCAGATCATATCCCCTGTGGGAAAAACGTTGGATCATATTAAAAATGAGCTTCAAATTACAATTGACCAAACGCTCCCGGGCATCGATGTCACCATTTTGGGCTTTGTGTAGAAGCTCCATCATTTCTTGTTCGGAGAGCAGGGGGAAACGGGGCAGGTTCATATCTGAAAGTCGCTGAATCATCTTCACACCCCCTCTAATGAGAGGATGGACGGTTGTGGTTTAAGTATTTCACCATCAATACTTTGGTTCCCTTGTTCACTTCAGATTCGACTCGCAGTTCATCCATGAAGGACTGCATAAAAACAAAACCAAGTCCCATTCTGTCGGGGTCCGTAGAATATGAAGCCTGCATGGCTTGATTTACATCGGGGATGCCGCAGCCGTTATCGGTTACCTGAATAGAAATTCTTGTTTCATCTGCCTCCAGTTCCAACGTGACAAAATGATTAGGCACATTGCTGTAACCATGGATGATTGCGTTGGAAACTGCTTCAGAGACAGCAACCTTCAATTCTTCAAGCTCGTTTAAGGCCAAATCCATTTGGGCTCCAAGCGAAGAGGCCAGCATGCGGGCAATTGTTACATTCTGCGGCAGACTCGAGAATGTTAGGATCATTTTATTGACTTCCATTGATTTTTCCCCTTTCAACTCCGAATTGGTTTATACGGCAGGTTCTTTTGGTAAAAATTCTATAATTTTGGGAAGCCCCGACAGTTCCATAATCCGGTAAATATGCGGCGGAGCATTGGCAATTTTAAGCTTTCCTTCGAGAGGAAGCAGTTTTTTATATCGTCCTAAAATAACTCCCAGACCGGAACTGTCAATGAAACGAAGATCATCCAGATGCAGGATCACCGTTTTGATTCCTTTTCTTTCTATTTCCAAGTCAATCACGGATTTTAACTCATTGGCATTCTTCATATCAAGTTCACCTTCAAGATATAAATGAAGGGTTTGTCGTTCAATTCTTTTTTTCATTGATGCACGCTCCTTATTACAAGTCGTTAAATCTATCTTCGACATCACCCAGATATTTCCTTCGTGCTATATTTTAAAAATATTGGTATATCCTGAAGTAAAGTTAAAAAAACGGATAAAACATTTGACAATACTTGAATTTCTTAGCGGAAAACCGGGAATTATTAATCAAAAAAAGGGGTGAAAATCATTGTCGGAAGTTAAACTCCGTCCGCCATCGATTGCGGTAACCCAAGAGGAATATAAACAATTAACTGAAAAGCTTTCGCCAAAACCAACAGTTTTGAAAAATGTACTGTCGGCTTTTATTGTCGGTGGAATCATTTGCAGCTTGGGCCAGGTGATTGTCAATTTTTACATGAATTATGTCGGGTTGGCTAAAACAGCTGCTCAGACAGCGGGAACAGCGACACTGATCGTTATAGGGGCTCTTTTGACCGGTCTCGGTGTTTATGACACGATCGTCAAATATGGGGGAGCCGGAGGGATCATTCCTGTGACCGGTTTTGCGAATTCGATGGTTTCACCGGCACTTGAATACAAGAGAGAAGGGTATGTGTTTGGAGTAGGCGGTAAGCTTTTTACAATTGCCGGTCCAATTTTGGTTTATGGGATTATAAGTTCAATCATTGTTGGCTTGATCTATTTATGGATCAGATAATCACGGAAAGGAGAAAAACATTTTGAATTCCAAAAGAGTAGGCAACCAGACGGTTGTATTTGGTCAGCCGCCGGTTATTCTAGCTGGGTATAACGTTGTCGGACCCAAGGAAGGCCAGGGTCCGTTAAAAGATAC
This sequence comes from Dehalobacter sp. MCB1, assembly GCF_003590275.1. Lineage (NCBI taxonomy): Bacteria > Bacillati > Bacillota > Clostridia > Eubacteriales > Desulfitobacteriaceae > Dehalobacter > Dehalobacter sp. MCB1. The sequence goes on from NZ_LXPC01000008.1 coordinate 156,057, forward strand.
CTTTGACATGGTCCTGAAGGACAATTACGCGAGTGAAAAAACTTGGGAAAAAACAGAAATGAAAATGCTGGAGACTTCCATGACGAAGGTTGCAGCCAAAGCAAATGTCCCGCTGGATTCCGTGGATTATAACCTGGCAGGGGATCTGCTGAACCAGATTATTTCTTCCAACTATGCTGCCAGACAAGTCGGCCTTCCATTTATCGGTCTCTATGGCGCCTGCTCAACAATGGCGCTTTCCTCTGCCCTGGGGACGATGCTGATTGACGGCGGGTTCGCGTCTAAAGTGCTATGCAGCGCATCGAGTCATCATGAGACAGCGGAGAGACAATACCGTTTTCCAAATGAGCATGGCAACCAGAGAGCAATGTATGCCCAGTGGACGGTAACAGGAGCAGGCAGCATCCTTCTGGCTGATCAAGGAGAAGGGCCCAAAATCACAAGTGCAACAATTGGCCGGGTCTTAGACTACGGTGAAACTGATACCAACAATATGGGTGCGGCCATGGCACCGGCAGTTGCCGACACCATCCTGAATCATTTTCAGGACCTTAACCGTCAGCCGGACTATTATGACTTGATCATTACCGGAGACCTCGGGACGGTCGGGCTTCAACTCTTACTTGAGGTTTTAAAACGAAGCGGCCTGCGGCTGTCCAATAATTTCTCAGATTGCGGCACGCTGATTTACAGCAGCGAACAGGATACACATGCGGGCGGGAGCGGATGCGGCTGTTCCGCAGTCGTCCTGACAGGGTATCTTTTGAATAAACTGAAAAGCCGGGAACTGCAAAAAATCTTGTTTGTCGGCAGCGGCAGCCTTCATAGTTCTGTATCGTCCCAACAGGGCGAATCCATGCCGGCAATTGGTCATGCTGTGTCAATTGAAATGAGTTAAGGGAGGTCTTTTGATGCTAAATAACATTTTACCTGCTTTTCTGGTTGGCGGACTCCTGTGCGTCGCCGGACAGCTGCTGATGGATTTGACGAAAGCCAAAATTACGCCGGCACATGTGCTGGTTGGGTACGTGACCGGTGGGGTTATTCTGGGCGGACTGGGGCTATATGAACCACTGATCAAGCTCGGAGGTGCCGGCGCAACCGTGCCGCTTTCGGGTTTTGGCTATACGCTGGTCAAAGGTGCGATCGAAGGAGCACAAAGCGGCGGTATACTCGGGGTTCTGGCCGGCGGTGTTCAGACCGCTGCAACAGGAATTGCTGTTGCGGTACTGTTCGGCTATCTGACAGCAATTGTATTTAATCCGAAAGGTTGATGAAATGAGCTCTACAGCTGAAACCACAATGAGTATTTCCAAAAACTATCAAGAAAACGTCAATTATTTGAATCAAAAACTTGGTGTACCTGAAAGCTTTGACATTGTGCTCCGGGAAATGAACATCGGCGGCAAAAAAATCGCGATTTATTCCGTCAATGGAATGGTAAATAGACCTGCCAGCAATCTGATCCTGGAAGTGCTTTCGCAGCTCGAACGCGCGGAACTCGCCGTGAATGCGGTAGACAAACTTGTGAAGTCAAAGATCATTGACCTGCAGGTTTCAGAAGTCGAAGCCATGGATGAAGTCATCTACTTTCTGTTATCCGGAACGATGGCAATACTTATTGAGGGGAGAACTGAGGCTATCATTGTGGATGTCAGGAGTTACCCGGGCCGCATGCCGGAGGAACCGGATATTGAGCGGGTAACAAGGGGTTCGCGCGATGGTTTTACGGAGACGCTGGTTTTTAATACGATCCTGATCCGCCGCCGTCTGCGTGACCCGGGCTTAAGGATGAAGCTGGTGAAAGCAGGCAGCCGTTCTAAAACGGATGTCTGCATTGCCTATATTGAAGATATTACAAATCCCAAAATGGTGGAGTATATTGAAAAAGAAATCAAGAATATCAAAATTGACGGTATCCCAATGGCGGAAAAGACGGTTGAAGAATTTATCCTCGGCAGCAAATTCTGGAATCCGTTTCCAAGGGTCAGATACACGGAAAGACCTGACGTAGCTGCAATTCATCTGCTCGAAGGCAATGTCATCGTGATGGTCGACACTTCCCCGAGTATTATCATCGCGCCGTGTACGTTATGGCACCATGTCCAGCACGCGGAAGAATACCGCCAAGAGCCGGTTGTGGGTATGTATTTGCGGTGGGTAAGATTTTTCGCCATCTTTCTGTCCGTTTTTATCACGCCGTTATGGCTGGCAGCGGCACTGAATCCGCAACTTCTTCCTGATGCGCTTAAGTTTATCGGAGTTCAAAAGCCGGCGAGAGTCCCTCTATTATTTCAGGTGCTGATGGGGGAATTGTCAATTGATATGCTGAGGATGGCCGCTATCCATACTCCGACGCCTCTGGCTACAGCTCTGGGTTTAATCTCAGTGTTCATGATGGGAGATGTGGCGATAAAGGTCGGTTTGTTTACCCCGGAAGTCGTCATGTATATCGCCATTGCCGCAGTCGGAACCTTCGCGACGCCAAGTTATGAACTGGCTCAGGCCAACAGGCTTGTCCGTTTATTCCTTGTACTGGCTGCCGGACTGTTTAATTTTTGGGGACTGGGTGCAGGCGTCTTGCTTGTTTTATTCATTTTGCTGCGGACCAACTCCTTCGGTGTACCCTATCTTTGGCCTTTAATTCCGCCTGATATAAAAGCCTTACAGACAATTCTGTTGCGTAATCCGGTTCCGATCAATAACCTTAGACCCAGTATTTTTAAACCCAAGGACCGGATCAGACAGCCCAAGGATAGACAGCCGAAAGAAAGAACAAATCCGTAATGATAGATAGCAGGCAAGGAGCTGCAAGGCTACAGACGGTCTCATGCCGCAATGGAATGGACGGACTAGTGCTGCGATGCTGCGGAAGGCAGGGAGCGGCTCGGACGAACAAACACCAAGTCCAGGGAAACAAGAAGTAAAATAGCGATCAGGATCTTATTCAGATTATTTGCAGAGATATTCACCTGCGAGGCAACAGGCATCGGATAACCGTTCAGAAAAGAACTTGTCGAATTTGAAGAGGGGAGAACTGGACTTCGTAGAACCGGACTTGGCAGGACAGGGACCTGCAAGGTCATAACCGGTAGGTTTGCAGAGGTTAGAACCATACCAGGTAAAAATGCTGTTTGAAGTACGGAGCTTGGCTGTCCTGTCTGGGAATGCGGGTAAAAAATTTTCCGTGAATTACCGTAATTCCTGTTAGCCAAAGAAAAATAACGCGGATCGTTTACAGCTGACAGATATGACATGTGTTTATTGAATAACGTATTGCTCATATTGATCTCCCTCAATTGACTCGTACCCGATACCCGTGCCATGTCAACGCTAAAGCGTAAATATCCTGACGACAGATTTGGTTTGGAGACATTTAAACCCGCAAAAATATGATAAGATAAAGAAAGAATATTTTGATTGACCATGCTAAGGTATTATACGAAATGAGTTACCATTATGATACAAAAGTGGTAATTTATGAGGAGTGATAAATTGTGATTATAGGGTTTGGTTTTGGAAGTCCACTGACGGCACTTTTGATGTTGGTCGTCACAGCGTCACTGTCTTATTTTTTCTTTAAAGCAATTAGGGGACGGCAGAACGGTGACTGGACTGGAGGGGGGGACAGTGACATCTCAGAACTCAGGCGGAGAAAACGTGCCCATTATTATGAACAAAGACAAAGGGCCAGGGAATTAATGGACGAATATGATCTGACCGATCAGGAAATTGAGGAGAGAATTAACCGGGAGTTGCGTTAACACTGGTAGTTGTATCAATAACCTTAATATCCCGTATTTCGGTCAGCGCGCCGCTGGGCGCAAGGAATATATCCCTGGCAATAAGCAAATCCATAACGGCAATGGTTTCACCTCCTTTTCTCCGGATTGACAGGCCGCTTGAATGCGGCTTGTCCGTATAGTCTAATTTAAAGATTAGGATCAATAAAAAGGAGGTGAGTTAGTTGAGCACTGTAAATGTCCTAAAAACCATTGGCCAAAGTAAAATGAATAAATTTTTTGTTATCGTGGCGGTATTAGCTTTCTTGGGTCTATTATTTGATGGATACGCTCAGGGGGTTTACAGTACTTCCCTTCCTTCGCTGATTCAAGATACTGGTATTGAGCCAACAGTTTTTGGCCTAATTGGTAGTTATACACTATATGGAATGATTGCCGGCGGAATAATATTTGGAATGTTAGTTGATAAAATAGGTAATAAAAAAGTATTCATGTTAGCTATTGGCTTTTACGCGATGTTCACAGGTCTGATGGGAACTGCAACAACAGTATGGCAGTTTTCTTTATACCAAGTTTTAACAGGAATGGGTGCTGCCGGAATTGCCCCAGTTACCTTTGCTATGCTTGCTGAATATAGTCCTTTAAAAAATCGTATTCAATTGATTAACACGACGACTCTGGGAATGCCGCTTGGAAGAATGTTGAGCACTTTGGCAGGTATGGCTATTTTGCCATCGTTTGGGTGGAGACCAATGTTTCTGATTGGTTTTATTCCCCTGATTTTGATTGTTTTCTGTATTTTTTACTTACCTGAATCTATGCAAAAATTGATAAAAGACGATAAAAGAGAAAAAATTCAAAAGATCTTAAAATTAGTTGCCCCTGAATACATCCTAGCATAGACGAGCAATACGAAACAGAAATCCGTCCTTCCGACAAAGGATCATTCCTAAGTCTATTTAGAAACGGCATGGCTGTGAATACTATTTTATATTGGTTAATCATGGCACTATGTATGTTTATCATTTACCGCTTAGTAACATGGCTGCCTAAAATGATGATGGGTGCAGGATATAACTTAGGATCCAGTCTCATGTTCTTTTTTTTCACTTTCATCCTCGGGTCAATACCTGGTATCCTTCTATCGGGTCCGTTAGCCAATAAAATTGGACTTAAAGATACACTATCCTTATATGCAGCGGTTCCTGCCCTTGTTGTTCTGCTTTTGATGCTGAAACTAGATACAATTCTGGTATCAATTGTTCTGTTTGTCCTTGGAGCTGGTATGTATGGGTTATTGGGATTGACCTTTACATTCATATCAGTCAGTTACCCACTTGCCTTCCGTGGAACTGGATTAGGATGGGCCAATGCTGTGGGGCGTTTCGGCGGATCTTTCGCACCGGTGACTGGAGGGATGTTGATAGCCCAAGAGGCATCTTTGATAATGTACTTTATCGTATTCGCAACGGTGCCGTTTCTTTTGATAATGATCTGTGTTGTGGTTTCTCAACTAATCGCTAAGAAAGCTGCAGCTTCCATTAACAGATAGAAATAGTTCAAATAAGAGATATCGTCAAATTGCATGCTAAATCAAGTAGCGCAGAACGAGGTAAACCGTGCTGATGGCGACGGTAATAAGCATTACAGGGAAGCAAGCTTTAAAGTACTGGCCGAAGGTTATTTTATATCCAGCTTCCTCTGCCATACCGGAAGCCACGACATTGGCGCTTGCGCCGATAATGGTGCCGTTTCCGCCCAGACAGGCCCCCAGCGAAAGGGCCCACCATAACGGTGTAATATTCATTCCAGTCAGCACGCCGACATCCTGAATCAGCGGGATCATGGTTGCGGTAAACGGGATGTTGTCGACAAAGGCTGAAGCCATCGCGGAAACCCAGAGAATGGCCATGCCAAGTAAAAACATGTCACCGTGGGTTTGCTGTACAATGCTTTTGGCGAGTACTTCCAAAACGCCGGTCCGTTCCAAACCACCCACCAGCATAAAAAGACCGGCAAAGAAGAAGATCGTTTTCCACTCGACTTCTTTCAATATTTTTTCAGGTTTGACTTTGGAAATCAGAAGAAGAAGGACTGCTCCGGTCATCGCAACGACCGAAGACGGATAATTTAAGGTCCCATGAAGAATAAACCCCAGGATGGTCAGGCTCAGTACAACTAAGCATTGGGTAAGGAGCTTTTTATCCTTGAGTGCTTCGTATTCGTTGAACAGCAGGACCTTTTCCTTGTTCTTCTCGCTCGTATGGAGATGTTTTTTGTAAATCAGTAGAAATACGCCAATCGTGACAAGCAGGATAGGTACAATGACTGGAGCAACATTGATAATGAAATCCATAAAGCTTAAGCCCGTTTTTGTCCCGATCATTATATTTGGCGGGTCGCCAATCAAGGTTGCCGTGCCGCCGATATTCGATGCAAAGATCTGGCTGATCACGAACGGGACAGGCTTTAACTTGAGTTCCCTTGTTACATCCAGCGTGATCGGGAGAATCAACAGGATCGTGGTTACATTGTCCAGAAAGGCTGAAGCGACCGCTGTAATGAGGGAAAGGTATACCAGCACTTTCCAGGGTTCTCCTTTGGCCAGCTTGACAACTTTAATGGCCAAAAATTCGAATACACCGGTGCGCTGGGTGATTATGACGATCACCATCATACTGATCAGCAGGACAAGCGTGTTAAAGTCGATGGCTTCGTAAGGATTCTCGTGGTCTAAAAGCCCTGTAAGCGCCATCAGAACACCGCCGCCGAGCGCGATGATCACTCTGTCGATCTTGTCAGTCACGATGAGCAGATAGGCGGCCGCAAAGATGATAACGGACAGTGTCATAGTAGGTGTGAATTCCATTGCAGAAAGGCCTCCTTCGTCTTTTTTCTGCGTCTTTTCTGCTTCGATGTACACGATGTACGGCTTCGGCAATAAACTTTTTCCTCATACATTATGGCACTCCTGGCAAATTAATCAATAAGAATTGGGCAAACAGGTTCAATATATTTTTATTTTCCAAATGCTTTATTTTCTTATATAATAAATGGATATAAGAAATTGAGGAATTTCGATCAAAAAAGATCATTCCTATTGAAGAGGAGAACCAGGAGGGTACAATGGACGAAAAAATGGCCAAATTGAAGGAATACCTTCAAATGGAGACAGAGATTGCTTTCGAAGAATTCAAGACCTATTATACCGGTGTGATTGAACTGCTGAACAAAACGTATAACGAGATGGACCAGGCTGCCTGCTTGAAAGCCAGGTATATCTGCAACATTGTTCAGGCCAATGCTGAATCTCGTTCCCATAGAAGCAAGCTGAATGGGAAAGCTTTCAAAAAAATGGCTGCCAAATGCGGGTTCTGGGTCGATGCGATTGATCATCGGCTGAAAAAAGAAGGTATGACACAGAATGAAATTGACGCGGTGATGAGTGAGATGAACAAGGCTACCGAGCAGTAAAGACGTATGGATTTATCGGCGAAAAGGGTATGGATGGAGAATCTGCGATGATCATTATCCTGTCACATCAATTTCTCGATTTTGATGCGCTTGCAGCGATGGCCGCAGCGCAAAAGCTATGTCCTGAAGCTGTATTGGTGATCGACGGCAAATACGGTTCTTATGTACAGGAGTTTTTAGCGCTGGCCAAAGAACAATTGCCCTACTACCGCTTCAAAGATATTGACTTGGACAAGGTAGAAAAGATCATTCTCGTGGATACACAGGAAATGGAACGGTCCATCGGCAATAAAAATCTTATGGACAGGCTTCGGACCATCCCGATTGAGATCATTGACCATCATCCTGTCCTTGAACCGGATGGCCGGGACCGGACTGTGGAAATGGTGGGGGCCTGCACAACGATTCTGGTCGAACAGATTCAGCAAAGAGGCATTAACCTGACCAGTTTTGATGCGACGTTAATGGCTCTGGGGATTTATGATGACACCGGGAGCCTGCTTTTTGCCAACACAACACCGAGGGATCTGCTGGCAGCCGCCTATCTTTTGGAAGAAGGGGCCGAGCTTGCCGTTATGGCAGAGTATCTGCAGAGACCGCTTACCATGGAGCAAAAGGACTTATTTCAGCAATTGCTGGACAACGGCGTAATTGAAAAATATCATGAAATGCCGGTTTTTATCTCCTATGCCGAATGCAAGGAGTATCTTTCAGGGCTGGCGTTACTTGCTCACCGGATCAGTGAATTTGAAAATGCGGAGATTTTTTTCCTCGTCGTGAAGATGGAGGACCGGATCTATCTTGTCGGCAGGGCACGGGGAGGCAGCAAGCTGCCGCTCAATGAAATTGTTCAGGCTTTTGGCGGCGGGGGCCACGAAAAAGCTGCTTCAGCCGTGATTAAAAATGGCAATACTGATAATATTATCAGGCTGCTGCGAGAAGAAATTAAGCTAAGGGCGGAGAAACCCATAACTGTACGTGATATTATGAGTTATCCGGTTAAAACGGTTTTTCAGGATACCCCGATCGAAGAGGTTGGTAAGATGCTTCTGAAATACGGGCACACCGGCCTGCCTGTTGTCCAGAATGAAACACTTGTCGGAATCATCTCGCGTAGGGACGTGGACAAGGCCCTGAAACACGGGCTGCAGCACGCTCCGGTAAAGGGGTTCATGACCCGGGACGTAATCACGGTCCAACCCGATTTATGTTGGGAAGAGGTCCAGAAGCTGATGGTTTTACATGATATCGGCAGAATCCCGGTGGTGGAAAACGAGGTCCTTACCGGCATTGTGTCGAGATCCGATGTGATGCGACTTATTTATGGCAGCGTCGTGCCGACCTTAAATGAGCTTGCCAGAGACAGAAGCATGGCCAGACGGGAAGAAATTCTGCGACATATTGCAGCGCTTCCTCAGGACATTCAGGATGATCTGGCGGCAATCCGGGAAGCCGCTTCGAAAATGGGGAACCAGGTCTATCTGGTCGGTGGTTTTGTCAGGGATTTACTGATGAATATGCCGAACCATGATCTAGATATTGTTGTCGAAGGCGATGGGATTGAACTGGGCAGGATACTGAGTAAAAAACTGGCTTGCGACAAATTGGTCTTGCATGGGTCCTTTGGCACAGCCAGTCTGATTTTTAGTAACGGCACGCATTTGGACATTGCTTCAACCCGCCGGGAGGATTATGATTTTCCCGGAGCTTTGCCGGTTGTGGAGAAGTCAACCCTCAGAGAGGATTTGCTGCGGAGAGATTTCACCATTAATGCCATGGCTTTATGTTTGAACAAAGACCGTTTTGGTGATGTCATTGATTATTATGGCGGTTTTCGTGACCTGCAGCAAAAGGAAATTCGTTTCCTGCATAACCTCAGCTTTATTGACGATCCTACCCGGATGCTTAGAGCGGTAAGGTTTGCCGTTCGGTATGAGTTTAAGCTTGCCAAGGTGACGTCAGATGCGATACCGATCGCCTTAAAAGAAGACGTTTTTGCCAAAATCAGCACGGATCGTTTTACGGAAGAACTGATCCTGATCTATAAGGAACCCAAATTTCAGCGTATGGGCCGCGAGTTAATACGGAATGGTGTTTTCAAAGCCTGGTTTCAAGCAGACTATGCCTGGAATTTTGAGGAGGCAGAGTCCGTCGGTGAGCAAAGGTCATTGACTGAACGATGGCTTTTCAGCCTGAAAAATCTGGACAGTACTGAGATTTCCGCGGTTTTGGACAGACTGAACTTACCTAAATTTCTCAAAAAGATTACGCTGGAATACCTTCGGCTGAAGAAAGCCTTAAAATTGGCAGATCTTAACGATATAAAAAACGTTGATGAATTACTTGCAGGAGTTCCGTTATTGTTGTTTAATATTCTTGGCAGTGATGATGCCTACACGGATCCTTTAAAAAAATACTGTTTGCTGCGCGAGGGAATCCAGATGAAAACAACCGGAAAAGATCTGCGGCAATTAGGCGTCAGGGAAGGACCGGAAATCGGCAGCATTCTGAAACAAATTTGGCTGGCCTGGCTCGAAGGAAAAATCCGGACTCCGGATGAAGAAAAAAGGTATGTTAAAACCTTGCTTCAAAAAAAGAGAAGCATAAATAACGGCTAAACCCATCGCTTATATAAAAAGGAATGTGTCAATTGCTGAAGGGGGAAATGACTTTGAGAAACAGAATTTTTAGCGGGATGCGGCCGACAGGCTCGCTGCACATAGGACATTTAAGCGTTCTGCAAAACTGGGCCGCGCTTCAGGATGAATATGAATGCTATTTTGGTATTGTCGACTGGCATGCGCTGACCACGAGTTATGAAGATAAACTTGATCTTAAGGCCTTAATCAGGGAAATGGCGCTGGACTGGCTGAGTGTTGGAATCGACCCTGAAAAGAGCGCGGTGTTCATTCAATCCCAGGTCAAGGAACATGCGGAACTTCACCTTTTGTTCTCCATGTTCACGCCGATTTCGTGGCTGGAAAGAGTGCCGACGTATAAGGATCAGCTCCAGCAGCTCGGAAATGAAGGCAAAGATCTGCATACGTATGGTTTTCTCGGTTATCCTTTGCTGCAGGCGGCGGATATTCTCGTCTACAAGGCCAAAGCCGTTCCGGTAGGAGAAGACCAGATTCCACATATCGAACTTTGCCGGGAAGTCGGACGCCGCTTTAATTACCTGTATGGGAACGTTTTTCCCGAGCCACAGGCCCTTATCGGCAAAGTACCGCTGCTGCCGGGTGTCGACGGACGAAAAATGAGCAAAAGCTATAACAACGCGATCTCGCTTACAGCCTCAACAGAAGAAATCAATGTCAGGGTCAAACAGATGATCACGGACCCCGAGCGCCTCCGTAAGGATGATCCGGGACATCCGGAAGTCTGTGTGGTTTCCAAATTCCATCGTATCTACACGCCGGATGTGAACCGGGTCGAAGAAGAATGCCGTGCCGGAAAAATCGGCTGTGTTGCCTGTAAGAAGTATCTGGCCGAGAATATCGATAAAGTCCTTGCCCCTTACCGGGAAAGAAGATTATTCTGGGATGAAGATGGCAAGGTTGAAAAAGTACTGCAGGAGGGCGCAGAAAAGGCCGGAATTACCGCTGCAGCAACGATGGCGGAAGTCCGCTCGGCGCTGGGGATCTGATGGATGATGCTCTAAAACATGCACCGTATGTCGAAATCCCGAATTTTCAAGGTCCTCTGGATTTGCTCCTTCATCTGATCCAGGAGCATAAACTTGATATTTACGATATTCCCATCGCGCTTATTGCCGATCAATTCATCGCGACTGTCCGCCAAATGGAAGCGCTGGATATGGAAGTGACTTCGGAATTTCTGGTGCTGGCGGCCCATTTGTTGTACCTGAAATCACGCCAACTTCTGCCAAAACCGCAAAAGACCGAAGAGGAACTGCTGCTGGAAGAAGAGATGAAAAAGGACCTTGTGGAAAGACTTGTTACCTACAGGGCTTTTAAAAGTATTGCCTCGTTTTTGAACGCTAGGGAGGAAACGCAGGGCAGCAAGTATTTCCGGGAAATCGATCTGGAAGAGATCCTTTCTAGGATCCCACCACCGAACCCTTTACAGGGCATTGTCATGGAGGATTTGTTCAAAGCGTTCCAATCGGTTCTGGAGCGAGTTGAAAAAGGTGAGGATATCCAGTATGTGCAGGTCGAGGAAATCCCTGTGGAGATGATGACGAGTGACATCATGCGCAGAATGATCCTGCATCCCAGAGGGTTGAAGTTTAGTCAGCTTCTAAGATATGGGTCGAGAGTAGAAATTGTGGTAGCCTTTATTGCTTTGCTTGAACTGCTGAAAGAAGGAAAAGTCAGGGCGGAGCAAGGCGAGGAGGCCAATGAAATATTTTTAGTCCCAACTGAAAAAGCTTGGGACTTTCGAAATGAGGAATCAGGATGATGCTGTTTCAGGATACGGAGATTGCGGCGCTGGAAGCTTTGCTTTTTGTGGCCAAAGAACCTTTATGCATGATGAAAATTGCAGAATTATTGGAGATACCTGCCGACCATGTACCTGAATTTCTGCAGGTCCTGAGGGACAGATATGAAGATTCTGCGAGCGGTTTGGAGCTTATTGAGCTGGAACAAGGCTTCCGGCTTGGAACAAAGCCTGAACTTGCCGGCTATATCGAAGTTTTATACAAACAGCCTTCTCAGGTGCTATCGAATGCAGCGCTGGAAGTCCTGTCGATTATTGCTTACAAGCAGCCGATTACCCGCGGCGAAATTGATTTTATCCGCGGCGTTCAATCTGACAGGGCGTTGGCCACGCTGGTGGAAAGAGGACTGGTTAAAGACTTAGGACGGAAAGAAGGTCCAGGACGGCCGATCCTTTACGGGACAACCGAAGATTTTCTTATCCACTTTGGCCTGAAATCTATTCAGGATCTCCCGCCGCTGGAGCATACGGCAGAAGAGGAAGAAGCTTCAACGTATTTTGAGGAAGAACAATCAGAAAATGTCTAATCAGATTGAAAATATTCCAATCTGTTAGTCAAGCGTGTAGACGGCCAGATAGGAATTGTTTTTTATCGTAAGTTGTCTTTTTCTGTCGGATGTGCTAAAATAATTGAGCAAATTGAATATTTTTAGGGATAGAGGCGCAGTGCTTAAGAGTAATTATTCCGAGATGCCAGTCCATGACGAATAAAGAAAGGAAACACTGCCGAAGCCGGATGATGGCCAAGTGTCCGGCTGGGTTTATACTGAAAGAGTATAAAACTGTCATTCTGGAACGGAATGAAGCGCTATTCGGGACCTTTCAGATTACCGGTGTTTAATATGCCGGTAAAATAGGATTTTTCAGGTTTACGGGTAGTGTCCGTAAACCTTTTTAGTGTATCAGAAATACGCCAAGTGCTTTCTGATACGTCGAATTTCAGCTTAGGCTGCTGCCAATTTACCGTTAGAGGAGAGATACGACATGTCGAATAAATCGCTGCCTTTTTCCAGTCAGGAAATTGAAAGGATTGCCCAGGAGTATGGAACACCTTTTCATATTTATGATGAAAAAGCAATCCGAAAGAACGTGCGCAGGCTTCAGGCTGCCTTTGCTTGGAATCCAGGCTTTAAGGAATATTTTGCCGTAAAAGCCACACCGAATCCGTATATCTTAAAGATTTTAGCCGAAGAGGGCACCGGTGCGGACTGCAGTTCTCTTCCGGAACTTATTCTGGCCGAGAAGGCCGGGTTGAAAGGAGAAAACATTGTATTCTCCTCGAATGATACGCCGGCAGCCGAATTCCGTAAGGCCAAGGATCTTGGAGCGATCATCAATCTGGACGATATTACGCACATTGACTTTCTGAGCAGGGAAGCCGGAATACCTGAAATGATCTCTTTCCGCTATAACCCCGGTCCACTGCGCGAAGGCAATACGATTATCGGAAAACCCGAAGATGCCAAATATGGACTGACAAGAGAGCAGCTTTTTGAAGCATATGCCAAAGCAAGAGTTCTTGGCGCCGAAAGATTCGGTATTCATACCATGGTGATTTCCAATGAGCTGGATCCGGAGTTTTTTGTAGAGACGGCCCGGATGATGTTTGAACTTGCAGTGGAACTGAAAGAAAAGCTCGGTGTCCGGATTGAAATCATTAACCTTGGTGGTGGAATCGGAATTCCTTACAGGCTTGGTCAGGATCCTGTAGATCTGGAATATGTCGGAAAAAGGATCAAGCAGGTTTATGAACAAATGATTGTTCCGGCCGGACTGGATCCGCTAAAGGTAGCCATGGAATGCGGACGGATGATCACAGGTCCCTATGGCTATTTGGTCGCCAGAGTGCTTCACAAAAAAGAAATCTACAAGAATTACATCGGACTCGATGCGAGCATGTCTGATTTGATGCGTCCGGGGATTTACGGCGCGTACCATCATATCACAGTCGTTGGAAAAGAACAGATGGTTCCGGATCATCAGTATGATGTCACCGGAGGACTTTGTGAAAACAACGATAAATTTGCCATCGACAGGATTTTGCCCAAAATGAATATCGGAGATCTCGTGGTGATTCATGATACGGGTGCGCACGGGCATGCTATGGGATTTAATTATAACGGTAAACTCAGATCAAAAGAACTTCTTCTGAAACCTGACGGCCAGGTTGAGATGATCAGAAGAGCCGAAACCATTGAGGATTATTTTGCAACGCTGGATTTTTCCGGGCTTAATTAACCCTGTCAATGAACGTAGCATTCAGCGCACTGCCGAGCAGCAGTATAACACAGCTCCAGTACAGCCACAACAGAAGAAGGATGATGCCTGCAATGCTTCCGTAGGCCAGTGTATAGCTGTTGAAGTGATTCACGTAATAGGCAAAAGCCAGCGAAATAATAATCCATCCGCCTGCGGAAAATAACGAGCCAGTAAAATAACTCCGGATCGGATATTTGTTGTGGGTCGCGATGATATTCAACAGGATGAAGATCATAATCAGAAAAATAAACTGGATAAGCAGGCGAAGGTTCTGCCAGATGAGTGGAAAGATATTGTCCGGCCCTAAAAGATAGACAAAGAAAATGGTCAGTTTTTGGCCGAAGATTAATACCAGGAATGAACCGACAATAGCCAGCGCAACGATAACAAAAAAAAGCAAGGCTGAAAGTTTTAAACGAAAAAACGACCAGGTTTCCTGAAGACCGTAAGCTTTGCCGGCTCCTCTCATCAAGGCGTTGATGCCATTCAAAGATGCCCACAAAGCCCCAATCATGCTTAAGACAAGCAAAGCAGGGCTGCTGCGGACGCTGAAGACCTCATTGACAATGGTTTCAACCATTTGGAAGGTTTCTGTAGGCAGCAGGAACTTAAAACTGCCGAAAAACTCAGCATTGCTGATGTTCAGAAAACCGACCAGGGTCAGAAGAAAAATAACAAACGGGAAAAACGACAGGATGATGTAGTAGGCAACCTGTCCGCTAAGCGCAAATAACTCATTGATGGAGATAATCCGGATATACTTCCGGAAAAAGCTACGCCAGTTCATATATGTCAGCCCCGCAGTTTTTTACGACCTACCTGATCCTGTTTAACCTTTATAAAATGTTGTTGAGCTTCAGCGTTTCAGATTTTGGGACCTCCTGTAACAGGAAAATCAGGGTATTCAATTCAGCCATGGAATGGCTTTTTTCTTTATATCTAACGTATTGGGAAAGGCGTTTGTAGGAAATTTCGATATTGTTCAGGATACCATGATTAAGAAATATGGACCACCAATCGTGCAGTTTGGTCCAATGATCATAGGTTTGCTGTATCTTTAAGGAGGCTTCGTCCCATTGGTCAGAGGCAACCAGAAGCTCAATCTGATCCAGATTATCCAGAACAGCGCTGGAAGTAGAATCGATTCTGTCGGCCACCCATAAGGTCGATCCGATTAGAATTAGGAAACCCAAGATGATGGTAAGCGTCGAACGCATTCTGTCTCCTCCTTCCCCGAAGGGAATGCTTGTTGAATTATTTCTTAGGGTTTGCTTTTTGCTGAATATAGAGCTTACGTTCGGAGTTGATGCTCGCAAAAAATACACTCTTCATATCCGGGACATTTGCTTTGGCTAGTTCCTTATTCAGCCATTGAATATTTACACCTGATTTCTCTAGATTCTTGTGCTGGAGCTTACCGTCCATAATTAGGGATAAAGGCAGGCCTTCAGACGTTACCTGCAGCTTCAAGTCCTGTGGATTTACAGGACGTTTGCCTGTCTTAGGGATCACACTGAGCTGACCATTGGTCTCTAAAATCGCGTATTCGACGTCGGCGATATTCGGAAGATTTTTGACCCGCAGCTGTTCGAGCAGATCACTAAGATTATAACGAAGTTTTCGGAGCTCTGCTTCGAGGATTTGCCCCTTATTGATCAGAATCGTTGGTGTACCGCAGATAATTCCGCGGGCTTTTTCACTCTTTAAAGCGATCTCCGAAATGGCCAAACCAAGCAGAAGCAGGATCAGGACCGGAAACAAGCCTGCTACCAGTGGAATACCTGAATCCTGGCTCGGGATAACGGCAAGTTCGGAAATCATCAAAATAATGACAAGCTCAAAAGGCTGGAGCTGACCAATTTGTCTTTTGCCCATGACTCTTAAGACAAGAACAATAATCAGATAAAGAATAATTGTTCGTACAATACCGATCAACAATTAGTTATGCTCCTTTCGTGCCAATATCCCTATTAATTTTTTCCCTGTTCAGGCAATTTATTCTCAATTTCCTGAAGTAATGATGAAAATACCATGCGGTTACCAAAAAAATCAAAAAAATGCATCGTATAAAATCTTCCCAAGAACTTTGTTTTGATATACAATGAATAGAATGATAGAATTATTTTGGAAATTCATATTTCTTGTAGAATAAGGAGGAAAGCACGTGTTCGAAAACGACATACTGGTTGCCGGTGCAGATCCTGGTTTTGGCGCCATAAAGCTCGATATTGGCGATACGAAGATATTATTTCCTGCAGTTATCTGTAATGGTAATGAGAGAATTTTCTCAACCTTGGGCAGAACTGAGCTTCAAAAAGGGTCGGATATTGATAAACAAATCGCTTCTCTTGATGTCATTGTCAGAAATAATTCCAGCGGTGTCGAACGGCATTATTTTATGGGAAGCCTGGCTGAAAGTCTGAACCCCAAAGAAGCGCATTATTGTTGGGATGAAGATAAATCTACAGATGAAGAAGCGATGTCTCTGCTGATCGTTGGCTTAGCTTTAGCCCAGCCATACCCCAAAACGAACATCTATCTCGGAACCGGGGTGCCTGTCAAATTTTATGCTTCTCTGAAAGACAAATACGAGGCAGAATTAAAGGGTTCTTTTTCTGTCTCTTTTCTGTCCGGTCCATTCAAGGGACAAACGCGCAGTATGAACATTCTCCGTTCAAGAGTGCTGCCGCAAAGTTACGGTGTATTTATCAAGGAAACACTGACTGAAGACGGCAAACCGACCAATCCGAAGCTTTTGGGCGGTTATGTCGTAGTTATCGATCCTGGCTTCAGGACGACGGATATTGCCACATTTTACGATGGCATTATGCTTGATCCGCCGAATTCATTCAGCATCGAGAAGGGGCTGCAATGGGCGTATGCCGGCGTAGCTGAAAAGCTCAAAGAAATGACCATGAACCATACCAACCCGATCGAGACGGATGACAAGGAACTTGATAAAATTTTCAGAGTGAATAAAGGATTATATCCGTGGAACAACGGAGCCATAGACCTTAATCCTGTCATGAAAAAGATGCTGTCCCAGCTGGCCGCTGATATTTCCAGGGAGATTATGAAGACATTGAAACCGATGGCCGGCAGGATTCATACAGTTCTTGTCGCCGGGAAAGTCGGGGAAATGGTCTTTGAATATTTGAATTTGGAAAATAAGGTCTTGATTGATGATCCTCAGTTTGGGAATGCAGCAGGTTTCCGGATTATGGCCGCAAACCTGGTCAATAATCTTACCAGGAAAGTAAATGTTGAATAATGAAAACAACAGGTCATCTTGTACTTTATATTTCTGAAAATGAAGATTTTGAGCTCTGGAGGGTTCTTTCCCAGATCCCTCCGGAGGAACGGTCTGCTTTTGTCAAAAATGCCCTGAAAACGGCGATTGTTCAAAACAATGAAGCCCGGAATTCTCAGGATCATGGCGCAAGGCAAAATAACGTTCTGCGGCTTGATAAAAGTGCCGGTCAAAGCCCGGTCATGCATGAGGTCGCCATGGAGGAACTGGGCTACAGCACGATTGCTGCTGCGGATGAAAAAGTCATGCGGCCGTTAATGGACGGTATTCCTCAGAGTAGGGGAAATCCCAGACCTGAGGTGGATTTTGATCTCGTACGCATGGAAGAATTGCTGCGGACCGGTGAGACCAGGCCCAAGACCTCACTGCCTGGGCTTGACTTCCTGCTTACGAATGTCATCGGTGAAGAGGATGATGAAAAAGTAATTGAATTTGTAAGAAAAAGCCAAACTGCCTCGGCGGAGGAATAAAGCGAATATTCTCCGCGGGGCAGTTAATTATTTTGTTAACACAATATTTGGGGTTACGTCATGTAGCCTAACCGCTCTTCGGCTGTTGTGCCCTCCCTGGCACAAACAGCCGCGCTTCGCCATCCGGGCTACGCTTGGCCGCGGATAGGCTACATGACGTTAAATTTTGCGTATATTAAGCGATCCTATGCCGAATACGGGATTTGTATAATTTCCGCTAAAGATCAGATGATACTAATCTTATATTTTTTAAACCAGAAATCCAGCTGCAGCAAAAAGGCAAAAAGTCTCGGTGTATCCATCAGCTGACCGAACCACGGTTGATTGGCGTCGAACGATGGGTTGGCCAGTAAGTTCTGAAGCTGTTTTTTATTCACTAAATCTTGCAATGGTGAGGCGGAGTCTTCCAGAACCGTACGGAGCCTGCCTGTGACCATTTCCAGGAATTGCGGATGATGGGTTTTGGGGTAGGGGCTTTTGCGCCGCCATAGAACATCTTCAGGAAGGATGCCTTCCAGGGCGGTCCGCAAAAGGCCTTTTTCGCGGTTTTGCCAGTACTTCATTTCCCACGGAATATTCCAGACATATTCAACAATCCGGTGGTCACAGAAAGGTACGCGGACTTCAAGGCCGCAGGCCATCGTCATTCTGTCTTTGCGGTCAAGCAGAGTGGGCATGAAGCGAGTCAAAGTCAGGTAACTGATCCGTTTATCGCTATTTTCTTTGGCGTTCCCCGAAATAGGGACTTCTGAAACAGCTTCCTGGTAACGCTCTCTTACATAGTCTAAAGGTGCTAGGATCCGAAGAATTTCCGGGGATAGGATCTGGAGGCGGGCTTGAAGGTTGGTAGACCAAGGAAAGGTATCTGCGTTTTTAAGATCATTCCGGTGAAACCATGGATATCCGCCAAAAACTTCATCGGCGCATTCCCCGGAAAGTCCGACCGTTACAGATTCTTTGATTTTCCGGCTGAACAGGAGCAGCGAAGAATCAACATCGGCCATGCCGGGCAGATCCCTGGCTGCGGCAGCGTCTGTTAAGGTCTCAACCACTTCTGCAGTATCCAGGAAAAGATCATGGTGGTCGGTATGGAAACAATTGGCCATTTTATGCACCCAAGGAGCATCCGGGTCCGGCTGGTAGTCATTTGCTCGAAAATATTTGTCGTTGGCGATGTAGTCAATCGAGAATGTAGGGAGGGTTTTCCCTTCAGCCTGATACTTCTTGGCAGCAATAGCCGTGATGATACTCGAATCCAGACCTCCGGACAATAAAGTCCCGAGCGGAACATCGGAGACAAGCTGACGGGAAATCGCATCGATGACCAGCTCGCGGACATGGTGAACCGTTGTCCGGATATCATCTGTATGAGGTTTACTCTCGAGCTGCCAGTAGGGCCACTGTCTGATTCCCTCATACTTAACAAGCATCGCGTATCCCGGTTTTAGTTCACAAATGTTCTTAATCACACCAAAACCGGGGGTCCTGGCCGGGGCAATCATCAAAAGTTCGGCGAGTCCTTCGTGGTCGATGACTGCGGGGATGTCCGGATGGGCAAGTAAAGCCTTCAGCTCTGAAGCGAAAATAAACGACGGGTATTTGTGATAATAAAACAGCGGTTTTACGCCCATCCTGTCCCGGGCCAAAAAAAGGGTTTTTTTCCGGCAGTCCCAGATTGCAAACGCGAAAATACCATTGAGTTTCTGAACACAATCCACGCCCCATTCCAGATAAGACAGAAGCAGGACTTCCGTATCGGAATGTCCTTGAAAGGAATATCCTTTCACTGAGAGAGCCTGGCGGATTTCCTCTGTGTTATAGAGTTCCCCGTTATAAGTAATCGTATAGGCCCAGCCGCCGCGCCAGCGGGTCATGGGTTGTTTGCCTCCTTCAATGTCCACAACCGCCAGTCTGCTGTGGCCCAAAGCAATTTCGGGATAAAGCCATTTCCCGCAGGCGTCAGGACCGCGGGGAGTAAGGGTCTCAACCATTTTATCAATGACAGGGCCGGATTCGGAAAGGTCCCGTGTCCAGTCCAGCCAGCCTGTAATTCCGCACAAGGCTGTTCACTCCTTAAGTAATGAAATGATGATAATGAATATCATCTCATACTATATATATGACCGGCATCATTGGATGTTTCAAAATATTTTTCGTGAATTCACTTGCCAAATAAAAAGCCTATGTATATAATGATTTACAACAAATGCATAGCTTGAAAACGAAGATTGAGAATAGTAATCATGAACGGAACATTTCAGAGAGCCGCAGGTTGGTGTGATTGCGGCAGGAAAGTTTATGATGAATGGCCTCATGAGTACGACCCGAAATCATAGAAAGTAGGCGTCGTCGGGAATCCTGCCCGTTATCATCAGGACGTGTATGATTGTACATGATTGAGCGGGTATAGTAATATACCAATTTGGGTGGTACCGCAGGAGATTGAGCCTCTTGTCCCTTTTATCAGGGATAAGGGGTTTTTTGACGTTTTTGGGAGACCTGGCCTTTACCAAGGATGGCAAAGAGCGGTGTTCTACAGTAAGCGCGAGGGAGATTAACGAATATGAATACTTCAAAAAAATCTTATTTCACCAGTGGCGGACTTCTGATTCATTCCGTAACGGAAGAGGTTGATAAGTCTTATCGTGAAAAAATTATTACGGGGTTGAATGATGTCCAAGGCGCTTATTTTTGCAGCAGTTTTGAATATCCTGGCAGGTATACCCGCTGGGACATCGGATTTATCCATCCTCCGATCGAGATTCGGACATTTGGCCGAAATATTGAAATAACGGCGTTGGATCAAAAAGGACTGGTCCTGCTGGAATTTATCTATGACGTTCTGCTGCGGGAAGCATACCTGGAAACACTGGCCCGCGAGCAGTACAAAATAACGGGCAGGGTTGCCGTCAGTCAGGAATTTTTTCCGGAAGAGCAAAGAAGCAGGCAAAAATCCGTTTTTTCTGTGGTCCGCAGCCTTCTGGAAGCGTTTTATTCAGATCTAGATGCTTTTCTGGGGCTCTATGGAAGCTTCGGTTATGATCTGATCTTTCAGTTTGAAAGCATCGACCTGAAAAGACCGCGGGATGAAGCGCAGGCCGATATGGTCTTGTTTATCCCTGATGAAATCTTTGTCATCGACCATCAGAAGGACGACTGTTTCCGCACCAGGTATGACTTTGAATTCAATGGCCTTTCCAGTCTTGGTCGGGCTAAAAAAAATCTGTCAACAGCTGGAAAAATGCCAAACCACATTCAGACGACGCAGAAGGAAGTACCAAACGATACCGAAGGACGATATGCGGAAAAAGTCCGGATAGCCAAAGATTATTTTAAACGCGGTGATTTATTTGAGGTCGTTCCGTCCCATACCTTTTACCGCGCTTGTAAAATCCAGCCATCAGAAATTTTTCAAAATTTAAAAAAGATTAATCCAAGTCCGTACGGCTTTCTGATTCATCTTGGCGATGAGCACCTGATTGGCTCCTCGCCGGAAATGTTTGTCAGAGTCGAAGGCAAGAGAATCGAGACCTGTCCGATCTCCGGTACAATTCCAAGAGGCCGGGACGCATTTGAAGATGCCGAAAGGATCCGTCAGCTGCTGAACTCGCACAAAGATGAGTCTGAACTTACGATGTGCACGGACGTTGACCGCAACGACAAATCAAGGATCTGTGTACCCGGTACGGTTAAGGTGCTGGGAAGGCGCCAGATTGAGATGTATTCGCATCTGATCCATACCGTGGATCATGTGGAGGGGATTCTGGCCGACGGCTATGACGCCCTGGATGCTTTCATGACGCATATGTGGGCCGTAACCGTGACGGGGGCTCCCAAAAAAGCCGCCGTCCAATGGATTGAAGACCATGAGGAATCCAATCGTCTGTGGTACGGCGGGGCAGTCGGCATCCTCAGTTTTGACGGCCGGACGAATACAGGACTCACGCTCAGAACCATCCACTTAAAAGACGGGACCGCCGGGGTCAGAGTCGGAGCGACGCTGCTGTATGATTCCATTCCTGAAGAGGAAGAAAAGGAAACGGTTGTAAAGGCCGAAGCCCTTCTCAAAGTATTGGGTGATACGAACGCCGATATCACAGCAAATACGGAAGAGCTGCCCACAGTCTGTCCACTGCGGCAAGAAAACACTGCTGATCCTTTGCAGGTACCTTTGCAGATACCTTTGCAGGTACTGCTCGTTGATCATGAAGATTCCTTTGTACACACACTGGCCGGTTATTTCCGTAAAGCCGGCTGCCAGGTGGTCACGATGCGGCACCAACTGGCCAGAGAAGCCTTAAAGAAAGAACGGTACGATTTGGTCGTACTGTCCCCGGGCCCGGGTAAACCGTCGGATTTTAAACTCCGGGAAACGATCGGGCGCTGTCTGGACAAAGGAATTCCTCTTTTTGGGGTATGCCTGGGATTGCAGGGAATTGTCGAATATTTTGACGGAAAGCTTGGCGTATTGGACGTACCAGTTCACGGCAAACAATCGGCATTAAAAATATCTCCGGGATCAGTAATCTTTCAAAATTTGGCCAATCTAAGAGTAGGCAGATACCATTCGCTGTTTGCCGAAAAAGTACCGCCGGAACTTGAGATTACGGCTTGGACTGAAGACGGCGTCGTGATGGCCGTCGAAAACAAAGACAAAACCATTCTGGCAGTCCAGTTCCACCCCGAATCCATCATGTCGATGGAGGAGGATCAAGGATTCCGGATTATCACCAACATTTTGCCTAAACGAGGAGGTGCCTGTTGTGCGTAAGCTGACAATTCTGGACTGTACGCTCAGAGACGGAGGACTGACCAACAATTTTCAGTTTCCGGAACTGTATATGAAAGACCATATCCAGAGAATCTCCGAAGCGAAAGTTGATTATCTTGAGCTGGGGTATAAAACGGATCCCGCGTTTTGCGACCGAACAGCCTACGGCAAACTTAAATTCTGTGATGACAATGAAATACGTGACCTCATTGCTGGAATTCCGAATCTTCCTAAACTGGCTTTTATGGTGGATGTCGGCAGATTTGACCGGCGATCGGTTGAAAATGCTTCAGTTTCACCGTTCGCCATGGGTCGGGTTGCCTGCTATTTAGATCAGATTGAAGAGGCCGTCGAAGATGTCCGCTTTCTGCAAAATAAAGGCTATGAGACAACCTTAAATATTATGGCGATTTCCAGAGAAAACATCTCGGAAATTGTTTGCGGCTTACGAAAAATAAAAACGCAAATCCCTGCAGAGGCAGTCTATGTGGTAGACAGCTACGGAGCCCTTTATCCGGACGATGTCAAGAAGCTGGTATCGCTGTATAAGAAAGAATTAGACGGCATGAATGTAGGAATTCATGTGCACAACAATATGCAGCTGGCCTTTTCCAACACCATAACAGCGATTGAAAGCGGCGCGAGCTTCCTTGATGCGAGTGTCAACGGAATGGGCAGGGGAGCGGGCAACTGTCCGCTGGAATGTCTTTTGCCGTATGCCGGCAAAGACCATTATGATTTAAAGCCAGTGCTCGCGCTGATTAATGATTACTACATCCATGATGGTGACGAACGTTCTTGGGGGTACTGCCCCAAACAGCTCTTAACGGGGATTTTCAACCAGCATCCTGTCTATAGTATCCAGGGGGCAGGCGAAGATCTGATCCGAATTTATGATCATTTTCAAAGTGAGGTACAGGTATGAAGAACGAAATGGTTAACTATCTTGGAGAAAATGGCTATTTTGGCGTCTACGGCGGACGATTCGTCCCGGAGATCCTGATACCGGCTGTCGAC
The DNA here is from genome assembly GCF_003590275.1 of Dehalobacter sp. MCB1. Lineage (NCBI taxonomy): Bacteria > Bacillati > Bacillota > Clostridia > Eubacteriales > Desulfitobacteriaceae > Dehalobacter > Dehalobacter sp. MCB1. The sequence goes on from NZ_LXPC01000008.1 coordinate 179,562, forward strand.
GAACTGAATCAGGCTTTTCAGGAAATATTACGGGACGAGGATTTTTATAAGCAATACTATAATCTCCTGATGGATTTTTCAGGCAGGCCGACGCCGCTGACGTATGCCGAAGGGCTTAGTGCGTATTTTGGCAAAGCCAAAATCTATATAAAACGGGAAGATTTGAATCATTCCGGCGCTCATAAAATCAATAACGTGCTCGGGCAGGGCCTGCTCATGAAAAAGTTAGGCAAGACCAGAGTCATTGCAGAGACCGGCGCAGGTCAGCACGGAGTGGCAACGGCGATCATGGCAGCCAAAATGGGATTTCAGGCGACGATCTATATGGGTGCAGAAGATGCAGAGCGGCAGTACGCCAATGTCTTCTGGATGAAACAGCTCGGCGCTGAAGTTGTTCCCGTTACCACTGGGACGGCAACCCTCAAGGATGCTATTAACGAGGCGCTGCGCGACTGGGCAGGAAATTTTGACCATACGCATTATGCCCTTGGCACGGCGTGCGGACCAAGGCCCTTCCCGGAGATGGTCACTTTCTTTCAGTCCGTAATCAGTAAAGAAATGAAAAAACAAATCAACGATATCTCCGGCAAAAACCCAGACCGGATCTATGCCTGCCTGGGCGGAGGGTCCAATGCAATGGGCGCTTTTGTGGAATTCCTGCAAGAGCCTGGCGTAGAACTCATTGCGGTCGAAGCAGGCGGAAAAGGCGAAGCTTCCGGAAAGCATGCTTCGCGCATCGCATATGCCAAAGCCAAAACCGGTGTCTGTCAGGGCTACAAGACATTGTTTCTCCAGGATGATGACGGACAAATGCTGGATACCTGGAGCATTTCAGCAGGGCTTGATTATGTCGGCGTATCGCCAATCCTGGCGCATCTGGCGGAAACCAAGAGGGTCCGGGTTATGGCAGCCACAGATGCCGAAGTCATTGAGGCCTTTAAACTGATCATTGGCAAGGAAGGGCTGATACCGGCACTTGAATCCACCCATGCTTTCGTCGGACTTTTCAGGGAGATTGCTGACACCCAAGCGGACGATGTGATCGTTGTCAATATGTCCGGCCGGGGAGACAAGGATATTTTCAATATAGGGGAAGCATTGCAGGACGAAGGCTGGAAAGCATTTGTCACAGAAAGAGGTAAAGCCTATGCGGATTGAAAAACAAATCGAGGCTGCGAGAAGTGAGAAGAAAATACTGGTGATGACGCATCAAATTATTGGTTATCCTGATTTTGACGCCAATGAAAAAGCGATCGAATGCTTTTATAACAACGGTGTCGACCTGATCGAACTGCAAATACCTTTTTCTGACCCGATTGCCGACGGCCCCGTATTCACCAAGTCCAACCAGGCTGTATTAGAAAAAGGGATTAAAGTCAGCGACTGCCTGAAGTTTATTGAGAGAATGGCATGCAAATACCCGATCCCGTTCCTGGTCATGACGTATTATAACATTCTGTATCAATACGGCGTCAAAGCATTTATTGACAAGTGCAAAGAGATCGGTGTCCAGGGAACCATCGTGCCGGATGCGCCGCTTGATGAGGCCGGGGCCTACTACGATTATTCCCGCCAACAGGGATTGGCGGCAGTAAGTATCGCTACACCCTATTCCGATCCGAAACGACTGCAGGAGATCGCAGATATCGGGAGCGGATTCATCTATTACGTTCCCCGCAAAGGGGTAACCGGCAGTAAAACAACTTTTGACGCTGAGATTCTGGACGGAATCCAAAAAGCAAAGAACGAGACCGGCAAAACAATTGCCGTAGGTTTCGGGATTCAAGGCCCGGAAGATGTAGCCCGTTTAATCGGGACTGCCGATATTGCGATCATCGGCAGCAAGATCCAGCAGGTGCTGGAGACTGAAGGTCTGCCCGGTCTGGAACAGTTCTTACGTGACATTGCGCGTATTAACAAGGAGGAATGAATGATGGGAATGGAGACAGCTTTAAAAAAACTTTCCAATAGAGAAAATCTCAGTGCTCAGCTGGCCTATGATTCTATGACGGAAATTATGAGCGGTGAAGCCAGTGAAATCTCCATGGCGGCCTTTTTAACGGCGCTCCGCCTAAAAGGAGAGACCATTGAAGAGATTTACGGGACAAGTAAGGTGATGCGGGAAAAAGCCCTCAAAGTCGAGTGTGCATCAGAAAATCTGGTGGACACCTGCGGAACAGGCGGGGATGGCGCCCACACGTTCAATATTTCCACGACGGCAATGTTCGTTGCTGCCAGCAATGGTGTGAAAATTGCCAAGCATGGCAACCGGAGCATTACCAGCAAGAGCGGGGCCGCCGATGTTTTGGAAGCGTTGGGGGTCGAGATAGCGCTGACACCGGAAGCAATCGGGAAGTGTATCGACCAGGTCGGCCTTGGTTTTATGTTCGCCCCCCATTTCCATGCTTCAATGAAATATGCGATGCCGGTGCGTAAAGCACTTGGCTTTAAAACCATCTTTAATATTCTCGGGCCATTAGCCAATCCGGCCGCAGCCCCAAGACAGCTGATCGGCGTTTACGACAAAAGTCTTGTGCCTGTGGCTGCAGAAGTACTGAACAGACATCAAGCTGTCCACGCGATTATTGTTCACGGCAGTGACGGTCTCGACGAAATCACCCTGACAGGGCCGTCTTACGCAGCAGAACTCAAGGACGGAAAGGTAACCGAGTTTGTTATCCACCCTGAAGACTATGGTTTTGCCCTTTGTACGCGTGAAGACCTTGTTGGCGGGACACCGCAGGAAAACGCGCGGATCACCCGGGATATTCTGGCAGGGGGTCAGGGCCCCAAAGCTGACATCGTCATCCTGAATGCCGGAGCTGCTATTTATATTGGAGGTAAAGCCGCAAGTTTGCAGGAGGGGATCGGGATGGCCAGGGCTACTGTACGGGAAAAGAAAGCGCTGAAGGTTCTTAACGAGTTTATCGCTGTGACTGGGAAGGGGATATAAATGATCCTCGATCAAATCGTAGAGGCCAAAATAAAACGGCTTTCCGAACAGAAGAAAAACCTTCCCATCGAAGAGCTCATAAAAATGCTAACGATAAAGCTAAAAATTAGTGATGATCGTGATACACTTAAGCATGTTGTCAACGTGGAACGGCCTGCAGGCGTGTTTGCTTCAGCCCTGACTGCGGGACGCCGGAACAAAGATAAACCAGGGATTTCTATAATCGCGGAAGTCAAGAAGGCTTCTCCATCCAAAGGAATCCTGGCTTCGGACTTCGATTATCTGCAAATAGCCAGCATGTATGAACAGCTGGGGGCTGCGGCAATCTCCGTCTTAACAGAGCAGGATTACTTTCTTGGGAGTCCGGATTATCTGGGGAAGATTAGAGAATCCGTTAAGATTCCGCTGCTGCGCAAGGATTTTATGATTGACCCCTATCAGATTTACGAAGCAAAGATTTTGGGGGCGGATGCTATTCTGCTCATCGTAAAAATATTGGATGACCGCCAGTTGAAAGAATTTCTGGGAATAGCTGAACAGATCGGTCTGGATTGTCTTGTGGAAGTGCATGATGAAGCAGAAGCTGAAAGGGCCATGGCAGCAGGAGCCGGCATTATCGGCATCAATAACCGGAACCTTGAAACGTTCGAGGTGGATTTGAACCACAGCCGCAGAATCGGTGCCATGATCCCGGATCATCTGATCAAGGTCTCCGAAAGCGGGATTCATACGGGCGAGGATATCCTGACGGCGCAAGCATGGGGATTTGATGCTGTTCTGGTCGGAGAGGCTTTCATGAAGGCAGGCAGCATTGAACAAAAATTTGCTGAGTTTGTCAGGGTGGAGGCGAACAACTTCATTTAACACATGATTTAGGAGTTGAAATAAACGGAGGGGATGGAAGACAACGTGATAGGTATCTATGCCGGGCGGATGCCCAAAGTCAAAATTTGCGGGGTCCGCACGCTGGAGGATGTTGGAACAATCAATGAGCTGAAACCGGATTTTGCCGGATTTGTGCTTGCCCCGAGCAAAAGGCAGGTCCCGCTCAGCGAACTGAAAACGCTGATCGCCTTTTTAGACAAAAAGATCATCCCGGTCGGGGTTTTCGTCAACCAGGACCCGAATATCTTGCTGCGCGCTGTGGAAGCCGGCCTGCAAATCCTACAGCTTCATGGTGATGAGTCACCGGCATATATACGTCAATTACATGCGATGATTCTAAATAAATATCAGGATTATCGTCAAGTAACGATCTGGAAAGCTGTCAGGGTTGGAGACGCGGACCGGACAGAGCTGAACCTGGAAGCGTATCAGGGTTTGGTTGACGGTTTTGTGTACGATAAATATGATCCTAAGGCTTATGGCGGTACTGGAGAGCGTTTTAACTGGAATCTTTTGCAAAGATGTCAGAGCGGCCAACACGATAAAAACAAAGGCCGGGATATTCCAATGATCCTGGCCGGAGGCTTAAATGAAGAGAATGTTGTGTCGGCGGTTTCCTTATTCCATCCGTATTGCCTGGACGTCAGCAGCAGTGTCGAGACGGAGGGACGGAAAGATCCAGATAAAATCAAAAGGTTTATGGAACGTATCCGTGCTTAACATGCCGTTAGATAAAAAGCTCTAATAAAATAGGGTTAGATAGGTGAAGAGGACGCCGCGAAACTAAGTTTTCAGGGCGTCCTCTTTGCTTAAAGTCTTTGGACCATCTCTTCCGGAGAAGGGATATTTAAATATTTTCGCTGGATAGGGCCGAGACGAAAGATCTGGACCTCAACAAACCGAAGAACCGAGTTGGCAATCCAGTAAGCGCTCAGGGCAACAGGGGCTTTCCACAGAAAAACGACGCCAATAACAACCGGGAATATAAACATCAGTAAATTTTTGTTTTCTGCTGTAAATACACTCAGCGTCTGAAGCAGACCGGCAATAACCGGCAAAATATGAAGATGGTCTGCCACATGGAGATCGGATACCCATGGAATAAGAATACTGCCGATGGGTACGCTCAGATGTGTAACAGCGGCGTACAGGGAGAAAAAAACCGGGGCCTGGATAATAAGTGATGCAAACGTAAACAGCGGATTAATTTTATATTTGGATGCAATTTTCATTGATTCTTCATTTACTTTTTTAATCTGATTGTGAAATTTTTTAGATAAAATTGTTCTGGCTTTGGTCAAATTCACGGTTAATAATTGTACTTTTTGCTGTTTTATTGACAAAGGAAATAACAACAGTTTTATCCCTAAGGTAATCAGAGTAATAGCGATGAACCAGTCACCTGTTAAATTTACAAGCAACGTTAATAACTGGGAAAAGGCTGAACTAACCATATACACTTTAACATCATCCTCCAATGTTTTATGATGGCTAAAACAAGGAGGCTTGAGTAAGGTGAGTCATCATCGGGGCCGGCCTTTTTAATTTTTCTCCTAAAGATCAAATACTTCTTTACCTGAAGATTTTTGGGAGATGAAGAGCCGGTCAGGCAACTGGGGCGATAAGGATCCGCATATTTGACATTGCTGAAAGAAGAATGCAATTGTTTGCTTGCGGCCCAGGAGACAGCTAAGATTAATGTAAGCTGAACGATTAGAATAACCAGGATACTGCTGTCAAATTGCATTTTATCACCCCCAAGAAACTAGATTTATTATATAATTAGCTACAGGAGATAGCAAGAAGTATAAGCTTAAGGCAGTAAAGCTTACTTAAACATAGAAACGCTAGTACCATGTCAACCCTAAAACTGTAATATAATGGGGAGCAGATTTCTTTTCCACGGATGGACAAATATCGCGGATGCCATGGATGGCATAGGAGCGACAAGACAACGCAGTATTAACAGAAATCTGCCGCCAGGATATATAGATTTATGGTTGACATGGTACTAGGTAAATATGAAAGCTTAGGTAGGGATATGAAATGAAGAAACGTTTGCGAATTCGGATAAAGTATCTGATTGGTTGCCTGCTGGCGATTACAGTGATTCTCTTTGGTTCTATGCTGATGATTAATCACTATGTGGAGCAGGTTGGTACAAAATACATCAGCGATATGGATCATGTACCTAAGGCTGACGCGATCCTAGTGTTAGGTGCCTATGTATTCCCGGATGGAACCGCTTCATCCATGCTTGCCGACCGCTTGACTGTCGGTTATGAGCTTTACCAGGAAGGCAAGGCCCCCAAAATTCTTGTGAGCGGTGATCATGGACGGACAGATTATGATGAAGTTAATGCCATGAAGAGTTTCCTGAAGGAGAAAGGGGTCGCGGGTCAGAATATTTTTATGGATCACGCCGGTTTTAGTACATATGAAAGCCTATACAGAGCGAGGGATATTTTTCTTGTAAAAAAGGTAATTATCGTTACGCAGGAATATCATTTAAAACGGGCAGTCTTTGTTGCCAGGTCTTTAGGGCTTGAAGCTTATGGTGTTGCCTCAGACCGGCATGATTACGGACAGGCAATGGCCTACTATCAGCTCAGGGAACTTTTAGCCCGAAATAAAGATTTCTTATGGGCTAAAATGATTAAGCCCAAGCCGACCTATTTAGGTGATGTCATACCGGTATTTGGAGATGGCGGAGCTACTGACGATTAAATAACTGGAGAGTGAAGGGAACAGAATTATTCAATGAAAAAAGTCATCCTTGCGTGGATGACTTTTTTGTCAGGTATTTCTCAAGCAGAGCGTCTTTACTGATCCAGACGACTTTGGGCTTTGTTCCAAGTTTTTCTGTATCTTTTTTCGCGGACGGGTTATAGACCCGGTAAACGATTTTTTGCATGAAACCAATGAATCCGGCATTACCATTCGTATATTCAGTAACGTTAAACCCAAGGCCTTTGACACCACGGTTGATGAGTGTAATACCGAGGAACGCCTTGATATCTTTATAATTAGGGTTCAGGGAAATATAGCGTGCCAGAACAGGCAGGGAGAGCCTGGCCTGTTTTAAAGCGTTATAGCCGATTTTTTGAATATTCGTGCCAAGCCCCCGGAAACGGGTATTGTCAAGGTGGATCTCCCCGACCATATCACCTGCTGAGGCAATTAATTCACCGTTTTCATTAAACAAGTCAGGTCCATGGTAACGGGTAAGGCCCAGGCGGAAGATATTACGTTCGTCGATTCTGGTAATCTGTTTGCAGCGCGCGTAAAAAAGCTCCCATTTCTCCCAAACGCGGAAACCAATTCTTCTCGGCAGTGACCAGTCGGGAAGCTGAAGCGGAACGAGCGGCAGCTTAAGTTCTTTTTGTATTTCGATGACCAGTGGTTTTAAAGCAGCTAAGGTATTTTCAGGAGCGCCCTTATCGCCGCCGCTGTCATGAAGCAGGATAATTGTACCTTCTTTGGTTCGGTGGGTTATTCTTTGCACAATACGGTGCGGAGTTCTTTCGATGTGCCAGTCTCTGCCGTCGGCGCTCCAGCTAATCAGCTTTTTGCCTTTAAAATGGCACCAAAATAAAAGGGAAAGGTTAACCCCTCCCCAGGGAGCTCTGACATAGACGGGTTCCTGACCGGTCAGACGGTGCATTTCCTCCATCGCTTTATTCCACAAGTTCCAGGTCTTTAGCGGGGGCATCAGCCAGGCGTGCCGGTGACGGTAACCGTGACTGCCGACGGTATGACCGTGGTCTAGGATGCTCTTGACAAGTTCCGGCTGTTTTTCAGCCTTTTCAGCAACCAGAAAAAAACAGGCCCGAACGTTTTGCTCGGCTAATACTGCCAGGAACTTCGGGGTGTATCTGGGATCGGGTCCGTCATCAAACGTTAAGGTGACACCTGGAGAATAATGACGTTTCCAGGAACCAATACCGAAAAAATGCACAAATAGTTCGGGAATAAGAGCATAGACCGCAAAGACTGCAAAGAGTGAGATTGCGACGATAAAGACGCACAGCAAGGTTGTGGACACTGCAGATTCACTTCCCTTAAGTTGACTTTAAGTTTTATCCGAATCCTTGAGGTTCGCGAAATCAGCTCGGGACTTGGGAAATATTGACCGTTTCTTTGTAGATCTGGGGCTTTACGGATTGACCTAAGGCTAGTTCCAAGATTTTTTCCCAGGCATGGTTCTCTATTTCCGATAAGTAGCTGTCAACGCGGTTTTGCCAAAGCATCTGTTCGTTTTGATCTCTAAAAAAGGCATCTAACTGTTTGGCGACCGGGTAATTTAAATCTAAATCATAGATCAATTTTTTTTCGCTGAGATAATTCTTATTGATTTGTTCCTGCCCCGGAAGTGCGGAATGGACAAAAATTGGCAGTTTTTTATGAAGCGTCTCACTGATGGTTACGCCGCCGGGTTTGGTAATAATGGCATCGGCCTCGTCATACAGTGCGTTGAGGGTTTCCCTGGATGAAATATAGGACAGGGGCTTTAAATTAGGCAGTTTCAGGGAGTGAATATCTTTATACAGTTTCTTGTTTTTGCCGCATAGCAGGGAAAAAGTGTAGGATTTCTCTTTTTTACCCGGCAGGCTGTAAAGCAAATGTTCGATATCACCGAGACCGCCGCTTCCGCCGGAAATCAGAATATGGTAAGGAAGCGGTGTTTTGGAGGTTGTTCGAGGCAGGAAGCAGTCATCAACAGGAATACCCGTCACAAATATTTTAGACGGATCAATGTTATTCTGGGAGATTAATTGCGCCTTAATATGTTGATCAGGGACAAAATGGTAATCTATGTATTCTGTTCCCCAAAGCTTATTCACAAAGAAATCAGTGTAGACATTGATTACGGGCGCAGTTGTGATACCGGAATTTTTAAGCCTGTCGATTAAGAAGGAAGGGAAAGCCTGGGTACATACGATCAAATCAGGCTGTTCTTCTTGCAGCAGGCTATTCATTTTGTCAAGGAATTTATATTCATACCAGTTAAAGTGCTTGGTTGATTTGGTCGGGTACACAAAGTTCCGGTAAATCCAGACGAAGGTTTGGGGAGAATGGTCGATCCAGGTCAGGTAAGTTAACCGGAATGCTTTCTCCAGCCGTTTGTCCGCATAACTGAAGAAATCTATCTTTGAGCATTTAAGATTACTGATTCGGTTTTCTAAGGAACGAATCATTGCATCGGCTACGGTATGATGACCCGTAGGGATTTGAAGGAACGGAAGAAAAAGTATCCGCATCATAACTTCCCCTTTCCAGCAACCTATTATTGTCCAAAGATAATTGAAGGCAGCTATACATTTATAATTTTACTTTTTAATAGTGGTTTTTGTAAACCTAGTTTTTCCATTTATTTTTATATATATTCTTAAACAGAGCGAAGCTAGTACCTTGTTAATCCTAAAATTATAAAGATGTAGGGCTGACGTCGTACCGGCCTGAGAGAAATAAAACATATCAATGAAAAGATAATAATATATTAAAATGAAAAAATTGCATTCTGCATTTCGTTTAGATTTCTGTGAACCTGCAAATAATGATTTTGTTTAACGATAGCTGGGAGTGTGCAAATTGGCAAAGAAAAAAAATAAACTAATCAGTTATTCCAATATGATTGCCACTGTTGGGACAGCCATACTTGCCGTCACGGCACTGATCACCGTCTACATCACGGTGTCTGCCTGGAACGAGGAGAGAGAAGCCAACCGTCCGTACTTTACGTTCAAGGATTCTCCCGAAGTGGTATTAAGAGAGTCACCTGAATTTGAGATGGTTTTTACCAATGTCGGAGAGCATCCTGCCGTTAGTCTTTGGAGCAAGTCTATTGTTTTTCAGGCCGGCTTAAAGGAAAAACCGGTCACAATTGACGAATATGCGCTCGTCAATGATATTCCAAAAAATGCTTCGGCCACCTTACTGATTAGTCTCGAAGGCATCAACAAACAAAAGACATTGAAAGATGTGCCTCCCTATTTCTTTGTCATTGTTTTGAGATATGAAGACCCGATCATCAATGAGAGCTTTGAACAAACGCTATATATCAAATGGAATGGTATGAAAGGCGGGGAAATCCTCACAACCAACCATACGGAAGAAGCCGAGAAGGAACAAATCATTCAGTATTTTAAACAAAATAGAATTAATTTATAGATAGCGTGAATGCAAATAATCTGGAGTATTAAGTCACTGTTTATTTGAAATTCGGATAGTTCATTTTGGAATGAAAGTGTTATGATAACGGTATAGCAATTAATGGCTGCAACCTCAACAAGAAGTTGCGCGATTTGGATAAGGGGAAAACAAAATGGCAGATCTTGTTTCCAGGGCAAGGGGAGCGATGTTCGGGGTGGCAGCCGGGGATGCGCTTGGGGCAACCCTTGAATTTATGAGCCGCGAAGAAATTGTTCATACCTATGGCCGACACCGGGATATGACCGGCGGGGGATTCTGGAGATTGGCGCCCGGAGAAATTACCGATGATACAGAAATGACCCTTGCGGCAGCCAAGGGGATTCTTGAAGACCCCGCAGACCCGGTAAAGGCTGTTGCCCGGAATTTCCGGGAATGGGCCCGGCAGGAGCCCAAATGTATCGGAAATATCTGCCGGATGGTTCTGCAGGAAGGAATCCGGACAGAAACGGATAATGAACAGGAATGGCTGCAAATCGCTGAGAACGCCCATCGACTCAGCGGCGGGAAAAGCGGCGGCAATGGTTCGCTGATGAGAACGGTCCCGGTGGTCATTGCCTATTATAATAACCTGGCGAAAATGATGGATATGGCGGCAAGATTATCGGCTCTGACTCATTATGATCCACTGGCAGGAGCTTGTGTGGTTTTTTATTGTAAAATTGTCAGGGAATTGCTTTTAGGAGAAGATCTCCGCATTGTGCTGGAAAAGGCCCAGACGGATGCTCCATTTGCGCTGAAAATGAACTTAAGTACGGATCAAATGAAAACAAACGGTTACGTTGTCCATACATTGGAAACGGCCTTAAACTGTGTCTTTCAGACTAATTCTCTGGAAGAAGCGCTGGTAATGGCCGTAAACCTCGGAGGAGACGCGGATACGATCGGCGCAGTAACCGGCGGGATGGCCGGAGCCTGCTACGGCATAGAGAATATACCGTCCAGGTGGCTGGAGAAGCTCTCGCGAAGAGATGAACTCTTAGTGCTGACGGACAGGCTGCTTGCTATTGACAGGGGGCCGAAAATAGGTATTTGAAATTTCTTAGAAATCTACTATACTAAGATAATATAAGTGTTTAGGATAATATAAGTGTTTTCGTAGGGGGTTACTGCTATTAATACATCAAATACATCAAATTCTTCTTATTCATCATCCAATTTCATTCAAAATATTATCCGGGAAGATTTAAAGCTGAATAAAAACAACGGCAGGGTACATACACGTTTTCCTCCTGAACCTAACGGCTATCTTCATATCGGGCACGCCAAATCCATCTGTTTGAATTTCGGCACGGCGCTGGAATTTAACGGATGCTGCAATCTTAGGTTTGACGATACCAACCCGAGCAAAGAGGAAACCGAATTTGTCGAATCGATTCAGGAAGACGTCCAATGGCTGGGATTTTCCTGGCAAGACAGGATGTACTATGCTTCCGATTATTTTGAAAAGCTGTATGCATTTGCTATAAAGCTGATTGAAAAAGACAAGGCGTTTGTCTGTGATCTGTCGGCAGAGGAAATACGGGAATATCGTGGGACGCTGACCCAGCCCGGAGAGGACAGCCCTTACCGTACCCGTTCTGTCGAAGAAAATCTTGACCTGTTCCAAAGAATGAGAGCCGGAGAATTCCCGAACGGTGCGAAAGTGCTCAGAGCAAAAATAGATATGGGTTCTCCGAATTTAAATATGCGTGATCCGGTGATTTACCGCATCATGCATGCGTCGCATCATCGGACCGGAAATGCCTGGTGTATTTACCCAATGTATGACTTTGCGCATCCTTTATCGGACGCGCTGGAACATATTACCCATTCGATTTGCACGATGGAGTTTGAAGACCACCGGCCGCTCTACGATTGGCTGACGGAACAGCTGATCGAAGGGGACAGGCCCAGACAATATGAATTTGCCCGTTTGGATCTGACGAATACGGTCATGAGCAAAAGAAAGCTTCGCCAATTAGTTGAAGGCGGTTATGTTCAGGGGTGGGATGATCCGCGGATGCCTACGATTTCCGGTTTAAGGCGCAGAGGCTATACACCGGAAGCGATCAGGGATTTCTGTGACCGTATCGGCGTAGCCAAAGCCAATAGCATCGTCGATGTCGCTTTACTAGAACATTGCTTGCGTGAAGATCTGAACAGCAAAGCCAAGCGGGTGATGGCCGTTTTGGATCCGATCAAGGTCATCCTGATCAACTATCCGGAAAATCAAGAAGAATTCCTGGAAGCGGAGAATAATCCGGAGGATCCGGAGGCAGGGACCAGGCTGATCCCGTTTTCGCGCACAATTTATATTGAACGCGAAGACTTTATGGAGGAGCCGCCCAAAAAATTCTTCCGTCTTTCTCCAGGTAATGAAGTCCGGCTAAAACATGCCTATATAATCAAATGTGAAAGAGTCCTGAAAGATGAAGATGGCCAAATCTCTGAAATCCATTGCACGTACGATCCGGATACCAAAAGCGGAGGTTCGGCCAGCTCAAGAAAGGTGAAGGGGACGCTTCACTGGGTCTCCGCGGCCCATGCTGAAAACGCTGAGATACGCTTGTATGACTATTTGATCAGGGATGACCAGTATACGGAAGATGATTCGGCAGAGAGTGACGACTTCCTTGCCAGAATCAATCCCGATTCCCTGCGAATTCTGAAACAATGCAAAATTGAACCGGGTTTAAAAGAAGCTGATCCGGGCAGCAAATATCAATTCTTGAGACAGGGTTATTTCTGCGCTGACTTGAAAGACCATTCCAATGATCATCCGGTCTTTAACCAAATCGTCGGATTGCGGGACAGCTGGGCAAAGATTAATAAATAATCCAGTAAATATGATGATGAATAAGATTTTTTTGCTTTTATGAAAGTAAAGAAGCATTCCGATTAAGGAATGCTTCTTATACATTGCTGCTAGGAAAGTAAGCTAAGAGAAGTTAGATTCTCTGTCCGCTTTTCAGCTGCTGCTCAGCAAATTGTACCATGCGTTTGGTCATATTGCCACCGACGGATCCGTTTTCACGGGAAGTGCGGTCCCCACCCAAGGTAGCACCCATTTCATTGGCGATCTCGTATTTCAGTTGTTCCAGTCCTTTTCCTGAACCTTGAACGGCAGGATTGTTTGAATTTCTTTCACCAGCCATGTCATTTTCCTCCTTAAAATATAAGTTTTTTTGTTTGGGAGTCGTACTTATTATTCGTTAATCTGATATTCTTAAACCCGGTAATTGTTTGCTTATATTTTAGGAAGTACCATATCTGGAAAAAAACTCATGATTGCCATGGATATTAAAATTTTTTGAAGAGAATTAGACGGCTTTTTCTCCCGATTCTCCTGTTCTGATCCGCACGGCATTCAGTACATCATAGACGAAGATTTTTCCGTCACCGATTTCTCCGGTTCTGGCAGTATCGGTGATGATTTCGATGACTTTGGCCACGGATTCATCCGGGACAACAATCTCGATTTTGTATTTAGGCAATAGATTGATGGTATAGGCATTTCCACGGTATACTTCTGTTTTTCCCTGTTGAAGTCCGCAGCCGATGACGTTGGTGACCGTCATTCCTTTGATCCCAAATTTGCCGAGGGCTTCTTTCACGTTTTCCAATTTAGCTGGCCGAATAATACACTCAATTTTTTTCATTGTATCCACCTCTTCGATTCAATCGTATTTTTGATAAACAGCATAGTACAATGTCAATGCCGTCATGAAGAAATTCAGACTGGAACATACAGGGCAGGATTGACATGGTAACGACAAAAAAGTCCCCGGGATCAAATCCCGAGGACATCGTTGTCCGCGTTTACTATTTATCTGAATATATCGTAGCAGAATACCGGTATAATGCAAGAAATTTAATCAAAGAATTTTGTATTCATTGCCGATCGCGCAATAAATGTCCGGTGTTTCAAGGATTATGCATATTTTTGGAGAATTAATGGGTGATACTTATCCGATACAGGAGTTGACGATATGGCAGAAAATGAACGAATAACGGCCATTAGTGGACTTGTTGCCGAGAAAAAAGAAGAAATTATCGATCTGAGAAGGACCTTTCATCGCTATCCTGAATTGTCTTTTCAGGAGTATCGTACAGCAGATATGATCTTCGACAGATTGCATGGAGTCCCAGGCATTGAGGTATCAAGACCGACAGAGACCAGTATTCTGGCCGCCATAAAGGGCAGTATGCCGGGAAAAATTGTGGCGCTCAGGGGTGATCTTGATGCGCTGCCGATCCTGGAAGAAAACGATGTACCTTACCGGTCCCAAAATATCGGGACGATGCATGCTTGTGGGCATGACGGCCATGCGGCCATGCTGGTTGGAGCTGCAAAAGTCCTTGCGGAACTAAAATCCGGGATGAAAGGAGAAATCCGCTGCATCTTTCAGCATGCTGAAGAAAAACATCCCGGCGGGGCCAAGGATCTTGTTAAACTAGGCCTCCTGAACGGGGTCGATGCGATTCTTACACTTCATCTCTTTACATCTTTGCCTGTTGGAAAAATCGGCTTAGCCACGGGCCCTTTAATGGCTGCCCCGGATAACTTTACAATATCAATATTTGGCAAAGGAGGCCATGCCGCGATGCCTGAGGATACCATCGATCCGGTATTGGTCAGTGCGCAGGTCGTTACCGCCCTGCAAAATATCGTATCCCGCCAAATCAGCGCTCTGAAATCCGTCGTCCTGTCTATTACCAATATTCAAGGCGGTTCGGCTTTTAATGTCATACCTGAGCGGGTAGACCTGAAAGGAACCGTCAGGACATTTGACCGGGACACCCGTCTGGAAATCCCGAAACGGATGGAAAATATCATCAAAGGGGTCTGTATTGCTTATGGCGCAAAATACACTTTCGATTACGAGCTCGGTTATGATCCTGTTGTTAACAGCAGTTCCGTTGCCGGCAAAGTAACGGAAATACTGAAAGAAGAATTCGGAGCAAAAGCATTGATTAAAGCCAGTCCGGTGATGTGGGGCGAGGACTTTTCCGCTTATCTTCATCGCTTACCGGGTATGCTGATATTTATCGGGGCAGGGAATAAGAAGAAAGGAATCATTCATCCGCACCATCATCCATGTTTTAATATTGATGAAGAAGCGCTTAGCATAGGAACCCGGGTTCTGGCATGCTCGGCGCTCGGACTGTTGGATAGGATGTAACGGCAATGGAAATATCTAAAAAGATGCTGGGTTTGAATATCCTGTTATCGCAGGCGATTCTGATTGTGATTGCCCTGGGCCTGTGGGTAATACTAAGATTATTTGACAGAAAAATTGTGTTGGCGGAAATGTTCACAATCGATAGCTTGAGTAAAGCCTTTATTGCGTTAATTATCGGCTGCGCCGTCCTGATTGCGCTTCAATTTCTTTTCTTAAAATATGTACCGAAGGAAAGACTGTTTGATGAGATTAATCTTATCCTGATGGAGAAATTCTCACTAACGGAGCTTTTACCACTATTTTTTCTCGGTGCTTTCAGTGAGGAATTCCTGTTCAGAGGCATGATTCAGCCGGTTTTAGGGTTATGCCTGACGGCTGTTGTCTTTACGCTGATTCACTACAGATACTGGCGCCAAGTTTTCATTCTTGTGGAAGTGTTCCTGATGGGAATCCTTCTTGGCGTTGTCTATGCCGTTTCTTTAACACTCTGGGTCCCCGTATTATGTCATTTTATCGTCAATATGACAACGGCTTTTTGGATCAAAAAGGGCACTTTTGAATTGATTTGAAAGGCCAAAAACGTTTGCTATAATTGAATTGGGTTAAAGCATCATGACAGGATACGAACAGGATGATAGTACGTAGTACGAACAGGATATAGAAGGAGAATAAATGGCAACCGATTTGTGGAATTTGTTTATCGCTTTTTTTCGGGCAAGCAACTTGTCCTTTGGCGGCGGGCCGGCGATGATTCCGCTGATTCAGGCGGAGACCGTCGATAATTATCACTGGCTGACCAATGCTCAGTTTGCTGATGCCATTGCCTTGGCAAATACGCTTCCCGGGCCGCTTGGAACCAAAGTAGCGGCTTATCTGGGCTATCAAGTTGCTTCCTGGCCGGGAGCGATTGTCGCCTTACTGGCAACCATTCTGCCTACGGTGCTGGTCTTGATAGTCTTAGGCGGTATCTTAAAAAAACATGCGGATTCCAGTAATTTGAAGGCTGCACTGACCGGAGTGAGGCCTGTTGTTACCGCTTTGCTGATCATCGTAGCTTATGAGATGGCGGTTGATGCTTTCCAGATCCAAGTACCTCTGGATTATGCCACTGTACTGATCGCAGTCGTATCCGCAGCAGCGCTGTATTATATTAAAATTCATCCGGTATTGCTGATTGTCCTGTCGATGGTTATCGGTTACCTGATTTATTGACACAGCAGGTTTGAACACTATAAATTCAGATTTTGGGAGTATAAAATGAAAGCGCTTTGGGATTTATTTATTGCTTTTTTCAGAGCCAGCAATTTTAGTTTCGGCGGCGGACCGGCTATGATCCCGATTATCCAGAATGAAACGGTGCATAAATATCAGTGGCTCACCAGTGAAGATTTTACAAACTACGTGGCGATATCGAATTCTTTGCCGGCGCCGATTGCGACGAAATTGGCCGGAATGATCGGGTACCGCGTCAAGGGCTGGAGCGGGGCACTGGCCGCAATCATTGGCGCTGTTTTGCCGACGGCGTTTATCATGATACTTTTGGGTCACCTGCTGATTAACTATGCTGACTCACCTGCACTGCAGGCAATGCTGAAAGGGGTCAGACCTGTCGTTGTGGTGCTTTTGGCTCAGTCAGCGCTGCAGATGGGGCAGAGCGCTTGTAAGGATAAAGTTACCTGGTTCATGGGGATCGCAGCTTTTGCCGTTATGCTGATTTGGCCCGGACTAAATCCGGCATTTTTGGTTGTCGTTTCTATGATTCTGGGGATATTTATTTTTAAGAAAAAACTTGAATCAGAAAATTTTTCTAAATAAGGAAGATACGAATCAGAAAAACATGGATATTTCCGTCTATACTGTTGCCCGGGTAGTATTCAATGTTTCGGTTTAAGGGGGTGGGTCTGGGTATGAATCAAGCAGAGGCCTCATTTGATGAAATATATGAGGAACTATTCCCGTTTGTTTACAGGTTTGTCTGTCTGAGAATTCCTTCATCGGAAATTGAAGATGTTACTTCTGAAATCATGGCCAAGGTCTGGCGATCACTGGCCGGCTTTGAAGGGAGAAGCTCTTTGAAATGCTGGGCGTTAAAAATTGCTTCGAATTATATCGCGGATTTTTATCGGGCCAGGAAACAGGTTAACATGATTCCGATTACGGAAGAAATCCAGGATGCAAATAACAGCAGAGATTATGGGGAGGATCTGGGCACTGTCCTTTCGGTAAGCAATACCCTTTCCCAGTTGACGGAACCGCAGGTCGCTGTGATTCAATTACGGCTGATCGATGGATTCAGCGCATCCGAAACGGCGTCCATTCTCGGTACCACGCAACAGGCGGTAGACAGCCTGCTCTACCGGGCCAAAAAAAGTTTCCGGACAGCCTATCAGGCGGAACTGGCTGGAGGTGAATGCTGATGTCTGAAGACAAAATGACAGCCATGTGGGAAGAAGATGGTGATCTTATGCGTCTTAAGAAGTTTTTTGGTTACGTCTGTCAGGGCGATGGCATTAAGGAGCGAATCAAAGACAAAACCGTGGAAAAAATTTTGGAATCTGTTAAAAATCAGCCGCTGGAAAACGTGATGTTTGTAGCTGCTGAAGCAAGCACGGAAATCAATAATGAAACCAATAAGGAAGCCAGCACCGAAAAGAGTACTCAGGTTCAGCAAGCAGCTTCAAAGGCGAACAGATTTGGAACGTTGGCAGCCCGGATAAGAAACAAACTTCTCTATGGCAATAAAAAAGCGTTTGTGTTGATCGGCTGTGCCGCTGTTATCGTTCTGGCCGTTGGTCTTGGTGTGAGTGGGACCCTGACGGGGGTTGATTTACAGAAGCAGGTCAGTTCACTGCAAACGGCAACAGATAGTACCAGAAATGATAGGGCGAACGGATTTGCAGCGAGCCCTGATGCCGGTGTTATAGATGAATCTACCGAAGGTGGAGCGGCTGATGCCGGATTTACTGGCTCTCCCTCATCAACTGAGCCTGCTGCTGCTCAGAAAAAAAGTTTGGAGAATTCAGTTCCGAGTGGATATGCAGAATATGATTTTGCCCGGCAGAAAACCATTTATATGCTCGACATTTCCTTGAAGGCAGATGATGTCAAAGTTGCGTCAAAGGCACTTGAGGAGAAAGTTAAGACTCTCGGCGGGTACGTCGCCGAATCGACCCGGAGTAATTATGACAATGGTTTGACGGCTTTTCTCTCTTTAAGAATACCTGCCGAACAATTCGAGACGTTTAAAAACAGTATTCCCCAGTTCGGCACTGTCGTCAACGAACACCAGAATACCGAAGATGTATCGATGACTTATTTTGATACAGAAACCCGTTTAAGATCCTGGGAGGCTCAGGAAAAACGGTATTTGGAAATTCTCGAAAAAGCGAATTCCGTTGAGGACATTCTAAAAATTGAAAACTCCCTGGCCGCTGTCCGTCAAGAGATCGAAAGCCTGAAAGGGCAGCTTAAATACTATGATAACCGGGTGGAATACTCCCAGGTCACCATCAATATTGAGCAGGCCCGGAACGACCTGACGGTCAATAATCCCTGGCAGCCGATATCGCTGAAGAATACCTTGATTGCCGTGAAGAATGCTTTGATCAAGACCGTAAGCTTCCTCTGGAATGCGCTTAACTATGTGCTGGTCTTCATCGGCTATGCGCTGCCGGTATTGGCGGTTCTGCTGCTGATCTGGCTGGTCTGCCGGATCATTAGAAAACGCAGGATGCTTTCGGAGAAAAGCTTTAGACGAAATAAGGAAGATGAAGAATAAAATCTTATATTTATAACAAAACGATCGATGATAAAGCTAGGATGTCGTTGTGACGCTACATCCTAGCTTATTTTTTATCAATTTATTTAAAATAAAAAAACAGAGAAATTCCTGGAATTAGAAAAATAATCACTAATTAGTAGCTACTAAGAGATATTACGTATTACAGAGATATAATGCGAGTGACTTGAGTTTATTTTATAGACTCGATGTGAAAAAGTATGGGAAGGGGGTGTTAATGTGTTGAATGTAGTTCTCATTTTTGTTGTTGGAATGCTCTTTTTAGCAGGTATTTTAGCCCTGAGACCTTACGCAAACAAGGCGGACAAAAAGAAAACTGTGCTTAATTGGTTTCTGTATTCGGTATGGTTTCTGATTACTTGTATCGGGTTATCTTTCATTGTGCTTAATGCTCAGATTGGTCATGTCAAAGCTACGAGTACCGGAATCTTTCTCTTTTTTGGGCTATCTATCGTCATCGGAATCATATTAGCAAGATTAGTGGGATTAATAGGTTTAGGTAAGAAACAGAAAAGTTCTAATTTGACGAGTTAAGAGGTGAAAAGTAATGTCAAAATTTCCAGAAGAAAAACAGCAGGAACAAGGATTCCGGATGAACCGACGTAAATTTTTGAAAGCAGGGGCTGCTTCTGCACTGGCAGTAGGGATTGTTGGCGCAATCGGAGTTTTGCCGTCAGAAGCTATGGCAAGCCAGACAGGTTCTCAAAACGGAGCCAAATCCAAGCTGCATCCCAATGTAGATTATGGTGGTGCCACCGTCCGGTTCGTTGAGAATAATGATCAATGGCTAGGAACTTCAAAGATCGTCGGTTCTATTAAAAACACCCATGCAGCGGACGCAGGATTCAATTATGCTATTCGTGGTAAACTGACCCCCGAAGCTCAAAAAGAATCCTTCCACTATCACTTTGTTGGTAAGCATCCTTTTAATGCTGCTCTTATGGGATTTGTCGGTGTTATCGCTCCAGACGCAATGTGCGGCGGAAAACCGGCTCCTGAAAAGCTTCCAATTCCTGATCCTGAACAAATGTCCCAGCACATTAAGGATTGCGCGTATTATTTACGCGCTGACGAAGTTGGAATCGGCAAGATGCCCGCTTATGCTTATTATAGTTACAGGTCCCCTTCGCAGGATGATTTGTTTAAGAATGGGGATGATTTGTCTAAGTCAATTCCGGTCACGGAGAGGATGCCTTATGTCATTACGTTTATGGTTGATCAGCACTTGGAAACGATGTTGGGTTCGACCGGATATGATGGTATCAGTGCCGGTCAATCCTTCCGTTCATACCATGCCTCCGGTGTTATTGCTGTCATCTTAGCGAGTTATATTCGTAACCTGGGTTATAATGCCAGGGCAAATCATATTTCCAACTATGAAGCAGTCATGGGTCCCTGCCTGATAGCGTCGGGATTGGGCGAGTTATCCAGAACAGGAGACTGCGTAGCTCATCCCCGTCTGGGATTCCGCCATAAGTGTGCAGCTGTAACCACGGATTTGCCGCTCGTTCCCGATAATCCCATTGATTTTGGCTTGCAGGATTTTTGCCGGGTGTGCAAAAAATGCGCGGATAACTGTCCAGGGGGCGCTATTACATTTGATGATGATCCAGTCGAGCACAATGGATACTTGCGATGGAACACTGACTCTCTAAAATGCACCATATTCCGGTCAACGAACAAAGAAGGTTCTTCCTGCGGCAGGTGTATGAAAGTATGTCCTTGGGATTCAAAAGAACAATCTTGGTTCCATGAAGCAGGTACTTGGATCGGCAGTAAAGGCGAGACCTCATCCAGATTGCTTAAGACAATTGATGATATGTTCGGCTATGGTACGGAACAGATCGAAAAATACAAATGGTGGCTGGAATGGCCCGAGAGGTATTAGCCATTAAACAATAATCGGTTCAGTTTTCTCATTAGGTATATTTTTAAGCGGTGGGGCTTTATCTTGCCGCTTAAAGATATATGAAAACAGATGTTTATTACTTGCAATCGGTCTTCATCAAAAAATATTGCAGAGATTTAATCGTCATTTGAAAAGAATCTTCCTTCTTTTTTCTAATGACTTTTTTGGTTTCAGCAAATAGTCAAGGGACTAATAATCTATTAAATTTTAGAAGGCTAGGCTTAAAACAACAAGAAAACCACCATAACGGGTATAATGAGGGTGACCACAGTATTATATTTTCTTTTAAAAGGTGGGGATAACTTTGGAAAACGGGAAACTACCGGATTGTATAATAAAGATGCCTATTATTCCAACATTTGATCCCATTGAAGAGCTAAACATGTATACTTCTCTTGGAAGCCTGCATACATTTGCAAGAGGAAGCAAGATCGTTTCGCCCGGCATACCTTTTAGTAATGTTATTTTCTTGATTTCAGGACAACTTGACGTGAGTATGGTATCGCGGAATGGTGAGGAAAAGTATCTGCTTGAAGTTTTTAAGAACGGCATAGCGGTGGCTTTAAACCAAAATGATGATCATGAATTTCAAATTACTGCAGTAAAAGATTGCACTGT
Organism: Dehalobacter sp. MCB1; assembly: GCF_003590275.1. Lineage (NCBI taxonomy): Bacteria > Bacillati > Bacillota > Clostridia > Eubacteriales > Desulfitobacteriaceae > Dehalobacter > Dehalobacter sp. MCB1. The sequence goes on from NZ_LXPC01000008.1 coordinate 201,101, forward strand.
TTGTTTTTTCCCTTTGGACATGATGCTTGCAATATTATCGCAGAATACTCGTTTATTAAAAAATTTTATCTTGAATCTTATACAAAAAACGCAATACTTTATGTATCAATCAAGGGACTTATATCAAAGCCGTCCTTCTGCTAGGGTATTCTCTTTTCTATATAACCTCTGTCTGACAAAAGGGAATCGTGTAAATGATTATTATGAGTTAGCGGTTGAGAATGTGTCACAAAAGACGATTGCCAAAATAACAGGAACCCATCCTGTGACCGTTTGTAAATTATTTACTTATCTTAGTAAAGAAGGCATCATAAAAAAGAATAGAAAAGTCATAAAGGTTTACGATCTCAATAAATTATGTAACCTTATTGCGAATGAGGAATTAACGTATTAATTCTGTTGGGCGGGGGCAATGTAAATTGAGGGTGTAACGAAATTCAGTTTCGATGCGCCCTCTATCTGTTGGTTCACTTGCAGAAAACTCGGTGGTTTTGGCATGTTAGCCTGCAATACTCCAATAAGAAAAAAGACGCCTCTAAAAAAATGAGGCGTCTTTGGTGTGCTAGTTTATTTCCCTAACTCGCCTTTTCGGGTATTGTATTCTTCCAGATCGATTTCCCCTTTGGCATATCGTTCACGTAAGATGGTCATAGCGTGGTCTTCCGGTTTACCGGAGGTGTTCTGTCTGTCCAGATAACTTCTAATAAGCCTGACTGCAAGAAAAATAATTCCCAGCCAGAAAAGCAATTGGATGATCATGACTGCAAATCCCATCCAGGAATAATTGCCTCCCATCATCCAATCTCCACCTGGTCCATACCAGCCTCGCATCATTTTCAAGCTACCTCCTTTTATATTCTCTTGGATTTTCTAGGCCATTCAAAAAAGTAAACCCTAGTTTTGAAACTATTTTTTTGATTAAACCATTGTCATCAATATTTTGTGCCGTTTGTGCCTGATTTATGATGACTGTAGATCTGAGAAAAGGAAATGAAATCATGAATATGCTGCAGATTTTTGGCAAGTATAGTGACAGAATGAAAGCCTTGCCGTTTGATCCTGAATATTTGTGAAGAAAGTACTGCATGAACGCTGGCAGGAAAAAATAATTTTTCGCGCGTAAAGGGAATTTCTAAGAATTAGCGAAACAATATGTTAAAAAACTAAATTATACCATCGGTTCAGTTTTTTCATGTGGATAAACGGAGAAATGATCGAGAAAATGACTGAGAAAAACTAAGATGATAGGAAGATGAGAATGAGCCAGCAAAAATCATGGTTTGCTGTTGTGAATCCCCGGTCAGCAAATGGAAAAACGCAGGGACTTTGGCCAGGGTATTACCAGCAGCTTCAGCAGGCGGGAATACAGGTTGATTATGCGCTGACCTCCCGCTCCGGGGGAGGAACAGAAATAACACGTATGGCTCTGGACGAAGGGTACCGGAGGATGATTGCGGTCGGAGGAGACGGGACGGTCAATGAGGTGCTTAATGGTCTTATTGAGAATGACCGGCTTGTGGCGGACGATATCGAACTGGCTGTTTTTGAACAAGGAACAGGCGGGGATTTTGTAAGGACAATAAAAACGGGCAAAGAAAAAGGTCTGAACGCCTTGATCAGGATGCTGAAGGAGCCCAATATCATTCTTTCTGATCTTGGACGAGTCGACTTTCTGAATTTTGAAAGGGAAGAACGGACACGTTATTTTCTGAATGCATCCAATGTCGGAGTCGGCGCGGAAGCGGTTCACAGAACCAATTGCCGGAGTAAAGCGATGGGCAGCAAGCTCTCTTATCTGACCAGTACTTTAGAAGCTGTTCTATCGTATAAGAGCGCCTGTGTTTCTCTGAAAATGGACCGGGATACATTCTGGGAAGGGAATATCTGGGGGTTTATGGTCTGCAACGGTCAATATATTGGCGGCGGAATGCATATTGCGCCTGATGCCCGCCTGGATGACGGTTTCTTCGATCTGGTTGTGATAAAAGAAATGAAACTGTCCAGGCTCTTTACACGCTTTCCGCTGCTTTATAAAGGTCAACATATTCATCTTCCTGAAGTCCAAGTGTTCCGCTGTAAGGAAATTGAACTGCATATGCCGGATTCCATACTCTTTGAAACCGACGGGGAGATCCCGGGGGTATGTCCGAAGGCATACCGGGTAATCCCTAAGTGCTTGAAACTATGGGTATAAGTTTCCGTTAACGTTAAAATTATACGGATAAACAGGCATCAAGACTTAAAAAAATTAAGGTCAGCTAAAGACAAATATATATCTGACCAATATTGACCTTTAAGGTGATTTTGCATATAATACAATTAATGGGTAAGAAAAGCAGTCTTAAGGTGGTGAGGACAGTGGATTTTAAAGATTATTATCAAATCTTAGGCATTTCTCCGGATGCGGACAATAAGGCCGTCAAAAAAGCCTATCAGGCGCTGGCAAAAAAGTATCATCCTGATTTAAACCAGGGTGATAAAGACTCCGAAGAGAAATTTAAGGAGATTAATGAAGCCTATCAGGCGATATCCGATCCTGCCAAAAGACAAAAATACGATGATTTAAGGGCAAACTACCAGCAATGGCAGTCGCGCGGCGGCAGAGGAAATTCTTTTGACTGGTCGGCCTGGCAGGAATCACCGGGAAGCAACCGCTATACCCGTACAATGACGCCGGAAGAGTTCTCAGAAATATTTGGGGACAGGGGTTTTGGCTCTGGTGCTGGCGCAGGCAGGGGCATGGGTGGATTTTCAGATTTTTTCTCCTCTATTTTTGGCATGGGGGCAGACTATGCTGATGATTCCGATGATTATTATTCGGATAGGGTCAGAAGACCGCAGGCCGGCAGGGACATTGAAGGTGAAATCAGTATTACGCTTGAAGAAGCCTATCATGGAACCAAACGGATGATTGAAGTCGGCGGCCGGAGAATTGAAGCCACTGTTCCGAAAGGCATTAAGCATAACAATAAAATCAGGCTCAGCGGACAGGGACAAGCTGGAGTGAGGGACGGAAACAAAGGAGACCTTCTGTTAACGGTAAAAATTGTTCCGCATGCTGTTTATACCCGGGACGGAGATGATTTGTCCGCCCCTATCGAAATTGATTTCTTCAAGGCCGTACTTGGCGGAGAAACCCGAGTTAAAACCTTAGGCGGAGAAATAGCCATCAAGATCCCTCCGCGCACCCAAACCGGAAAAAGCTTTCGCCTGAGAGGGAAAGGGATGCCTGTTCTCAATAAAGCGGATCATTTTGGCGATTTTTACGCTAAGATTGCGATTGTTCTGCCCGAGGAAATGTCTGAGAAAGAAATCAGTATGCTTCGGGAATTAAGCCGGGAAAGAGACAGTTCAAAGGAGTGATAAGAATGGCTTTTGATACCAACCGTTTTACCCAGAAATCCCAGGAGGCAATCATCGCTGCGCAAAACAACGCGGAACGTAACCATAACAGCCAGGTGGAACCTGAGCACCTGTTACTGGCCTTATTGGAACAAAATGAAGGGGTTGTACCTCAGATCCTGAATAAATTAAATATTTCACCCGTAAGTGTCAGCGAGAAGACCAAATCCGCTATCCAGAGACAGCCCAGTATGATGGGAGCTGCTACCCAGCTGAGCATTTCCCCAAGAATGAGAACAGTTCTGGTGAACGCCCATGACCAGATGGAACCGTTTGGAGATGATTATGTCAGTACGGAACATTTTTTACTGGCCATCGTTGATCAAGCCGGCGGAGATGCCGGAAAGATCCTGAAAGAAGCCGGAGTCACCCGGGAAGCCCTGTTGAACGTTCTGAAGGAAATCCGCGGATCTCAGCGGGTTACCGGTCAGAATCCGGAAGGGACTTATGCTGCCCTGGAACAGTACGGCCGAAACCTTGTGACACTGGCCAGGAGAGGAAAACTTGATCCGGTGATCGGCAGGGATGAGGAGATCCGCAGAGTACTGCAGATATTGTCCCGCCGGACAAAAAATAACCCGGTTCTGATCGGCGAACCAGGCGTAGGAAAGACGGCCATTGTCGAAGGGCTGGCCCAGAGAATCGTACGGGGTGATGTCCCGGAAGCGATTAAAAATAAAGAAGTCATTTCCCTGGATATGGGAACGCTGATTGCCGGGGCCAAATACCGCGGAGAATTTGAAGAACGGCTGAAGGCTGTATTAAAGGAAGTTGAAAGCCGCGAAAATATTATTCTTTTTATTGATGAGCTGCACACCGTCGTCGGGGCAGGGGCTGCCGAAGGCGCAATGGATGCCGGCAATATGCTCAAACCGATGCTGGCCCGCGGGGAGCTTAGGATGGTCGGAGCCACGACGTTGGACGAATACCGTAAACACATTGAAAAGGATGCGGCACTGGAAAGACGTTTTCAGACGGTGACTGTTGCACCGCCGACGGTCGAGGATACGATCTCGATCCTAAGGGGTTTGAAAGAACGTTATGAGACGCATCACGGCGTCAGGATTACCGACAGTGCGATCATTGCGGCGAGTATCCTTTCCGACCGCTATATCAGTGAACGGTTCCTGCCGGACAAGGCGATCGACCTGATTGATGAGGCAGCAGCCAGACTGCGGATGGAAATCACCAGTGAACCGCAGGAACTCGACGATATCAAACGCAGAGTCATGCAGCTTGAGATCGAAAGGGAAGCGCTGAAAAAAGAGAAAGACAAAGCGAGTCAGGAAAGGCTGGCCAATATTGAAAAGGAACTTGGAGACCTGAAGGAAAAAAGAAGTGCTCTGGAAGCCCAGCTTCAAGAGGAACGCGGAAAACTGGGCAATATTCACAAATTGAAGGAAGATATTGACCGGACGAGAGTAGAAATTGAAAATGCCCAGCAAAAATACGATTACAATAGGGCTGCCGAACTTCAGTACGGCGTACTGCCAAAGCTTGAGAAAGAGCTGGCAGAACTTGAACAACTCGTATCGGGACGGGAGAATACGCTGCTGAAGCAGGAAGTCTCGGAAAGCGATATTGCTGAGATCGTCGCCAAATGGACGCATATCCCGGTCTCCAAGCTTCTGGAAAGTGAAGCCGAGAAACTGATTACGATGGAGGAGAACCTGCATCAACGGGTCATCGGTCAGGATAAAGCTGTTCAAGCGGTAGCTGATGCGGTTCGGAGAGCTCGTACCGGTTTGCAGGACCCGAACCGTCCGCTGGGTTCATTCTTGTTCCTCGGACCGACCGGAGTAGGGAAGACGGAACTGGCCAAAGCCCTGGCAGAATTTCTGTTTGACAATGAACAAGCCCTGATCCGGATTGACATGTCCGAATATATGGAGAAGCATTCCGTAGCCCGTCTGATTGGGGCCCCTCCCGGCTATGTTGGCTATGACGAAGGCGGACAGCTGACAGAAGCCGTCCGCAGAAAACCGTACGCTGTCATTTTACTCGACGAAGTTGAGAAAGCGCATGGTGATGTCTTTAATGTTCTGCTGCAGCTGCTTGATGACGGCAGACTCACAGACGGCCAGGGCAGGATTGTCAATTTCAAGAACACGGTTGTGATCCTGACCAGCAATATTGCCGGACAGGAAATCCGGGAAATGAATGAAAACCACAGCAGCCGGGAATTGGTCCGTAAAACGATCGAAGCTGAGCTAAGCCGGTATTTCCGGCCGGAATTTATCAACAGACTTGATGAAACCATCATCTTTGACCCGTTAAAGAAAGAAGATCTTGTCCGGATCGTGGAAATTCAGCTTGACCTGCTCCGCAACCGCCTCAAAGAAAGAGGACTTACCCTCACTTTATCCGACAAGGCCCTGCACATGCTCACCGAGGAAGGCTATGATCCCGTATTTGGGGCCAGACCACTGAAGAGAGTGATTCAGCAGCGGATTCAGAATCCGCTGGCTAAACAGATCCTGCAGGGTGAATTTCCAGAAGGAACAAGGATTCTGGTAGATTATGACCAGGACTATCAGTTTAAGAAGATATAAGAAATATAAGATGATTAAAAGTTTAAAATTTTAATCAAAGGAAACAACATGGATTTTCGCTGTGAAATCCATGCTGTTTTTTTATAATGACAAGCAATAATGTATAAATTTAGTGCTTTCTGTATATCCTGAAAATACTTAATTCTAAATACTTAAGAATTTTGGAAGGTGGGATATTATGCAGCATAGTCAGAGTGAAATCAAAAAAATCCTCGATCAGGGAATGATAACAAGATCCTTGGTTGAAAGCGAAGTATCGATGAGAAAATGTGAAATGTACAGTGAGATGGCCAACGACAAGGAAGTAAAAGCATTTTTTAAGGACCAGGCAAGCGCACTTGACGGATTATCCAACTTTCTTAAAAGTAAGCTTGCTCAAGTCATGTAGGAAGGAGATTATTTATGAATAATTTTTCAGATCTGGATATGATGTATGATTACGAAAAAGATGTCTCGGCAGCAGCTTCCGGGTATATGACATTTGCCACCAAAGCTTCGAATGATGAAATCCGGCACCGCTATCTTCAGCTGGCAAACGAAGCAAGCAAAGTCTATGAACGGCTTTCAAAACTTATTGAAAAATCGGGAGGAACAATCTAAAACATCACGCTTCTTGCAACGCAAAGACCAGGGGCTGTTCTAAACAAGCAGGCCAAAGGCGTCTCATTGAATGAGGCGCCTTTTTTCTGGAGTTTTTTCTGGAGTATTGTAGGCTTGCCCAGATACCTGCTCGTACGTTTTCGCGTATAACATTTCAGTGGACTTTTATGGACAAAATAAAAGCCTACAATTTTTGGAGTAGTCAGAAGAAATATAGAGTAGTATTACAAATAGAGAGGGCGCATCGAAACTAAAGTTTTTCGTTACGCCCTCTTTTTGCGTCTGGCAAATGAATTCGTCATTTCTGCAATACTGTGTTTGGGGACTTAGGCGAGCTGCTTAAATAGGTTCGCGGTTTCAATCGCGGTTACAGCAGCATCAAAGCCTTTATTGCCGGATTTCGTGCCTGCTCGCTCAATGGCCTGTTCAATCGTATCGGTGGTCAGAACGCCAAAGATTACAGGAACCCCGGTTTCCAGGCCGACATTGGCGACGCCTTTGCTGACTTCGCTGCTGACATAGTCAAAATGAGGCGTAGCGCCTCTGATCACCGCGCCAAGGCAGATGACCGCATCAAAGCGTTTTTGTTCAGCAATCTTTTTGGCAGCCAACGGAATTTCAAAAGCACCGGGGACCCAGACGAGTTCGATATTGTCCTCATTAGTGCCATGTCTTTTCAGTGCATCCAAAGCGCCGCCAATAAGTTTATTCGTAATAAACTCATTAAATCTTCCGGCAACAATCGCAAACTTTAAATTCTCAGCCAACAGTTTTCCTTCAATGGTTTTCAAATGATATCCTTCCTTTCTTTTACAGCCAGTTCAGTCTTATTTCTTTTAAGCTATTGGTCTTTAGTCTTTAGTTCTCTATACGCTTTAATGTCTTTGTCATTGGTCAATTAAGGATTGCCGGTTATTACCGATCAGTGAATATTGGTCAGGAAATGGCCCATTTTTTCTTTTTTGGTTGACAGGTAGTATTCATTTTCAGGTTTCGCGGGCATTTCGATTGGGACGCGTTCGGTAACTTGAATGCCGTAGCCTTCCAGACCTACGATTTTCTTGGGATTATTCGTCATCAGACGGACTTTGGTGATACCGAGGTCAGCTAATATCTGGGCGCCGACGCCGTAATCACGCAGATCAGGCGGGAAACCCAGCGCCAGATTTGCTTCGACCGTGTCTTTGCCTTCTTCCTGGAGTTTATACGCCTTCAATTTATTTAGAAGCCCGATTCCGCGGCCTTCCTGGCGCATATAGAGAAGCAGGCCGCGCCCTTCGCGTTCGATTTGCTGAAGGGCTGCTGTTAACTGGTCCCGGCAGTCACATCTTCGAGAGTAGAAAACATCTCCGGTCAGACATTCGGAGTGGACTCTGACCAAAACGGGTTCCCCGTCGTCAACAGCGCCTTTGACCAAGGCCAGATGTTCCTTGCCGTCAATTTTACTTTTAAAACCGACTGCTTTAAACGTCCCAAATTCTGTCGGGAAATCGATACTTTCGGCCCTTTCAATGAGTCTCTCGTTCAGACGGCGGTAACTAATCAAGTCTTTGATCGTCACCATTTTCAGGTTATGCTGCTCTTTGAATTTCATCAGGTCGTTCACTCTGGCCATTGTTCCGTCTTCATTCATGATTTCACAAAGGACACCGGCCGGTTCAAGACCGGCCAGCCGGGCCAGATCGACCGATCCTTCAGTGTGGCCGGCTCTGACCAGGACGCCGCCTTCCCGGGCCTGCAGCGGGAAAATATGGCCTGGTCTGCGTAAATCCTGCGGTTTACTGTTTTGGTTAATCAGCACCTGAATCGTAGCAGACCGCTCAAACGCGGAAATTCCTGTGGTGCTGGTTGCAGCATCGACGCTTACCGTAAAAGCCGTGCCATGGGGATCCGTGTTGTTCTGAACCATCAGATCCAAATTTAGCTCTTTAAGCCTTGCAGCCGTCAGGGAAGTGCAGATCAACCCCCGGCCGTAGGTGGCCATGAAATTAATCGCTTCGGGCGTCACCTTGGAAGCAGCCATGATAATATCGCCTTCATTTTCCCTGTCTTCATCATCGACGACGATAATCATTTTGCCTTGACGGATATCTTCGATAGCCTCTGGAATGCTTGCAAAAATATTTTCTTGCTGTGTCATCTGAGAAAGCTCCTTTCGTTAGATAAAACCATTTTCAGTTAAGAATTCAACGGATATATCTTTTTTGGTTTGGGGTGGGCTGTGGTCCTTTTGCAGGAACCTAGCCACATATTTTCCAATAATATCGGTTTCAAGATTCACCGTAGAACCAACGCGTTTAAAGCCGAGTGTCGTATGCTGAAAGGTGTGGGGGATCAGGGAAACGGTAAAATAGTCATCCCCGACATCAATGACCGTTAACGAGATTCCATCGATGGCCACTGATCCTTTCGGCAGCAGGGAGGAGGTTATCTCCGGAGACGTTTGAATCCGATAGATTTGAGCAATGCCAACCGGAGTCATTGCAGTGATTTTTCCGATGCCATCGACATGGCCGCTCACCAGATGACCACCCAAACGGCTTTGCAGCTGCAGCGCTCTTTCCAGGTTGACTTTGGTATGCTGCTTTAATTCGTGAAGGTTCGTTCGCTGCAGGGTTTCATACATAACATCGACAGAAAAATTTCCGGAACCGATGACGGTTGCTGTAAGACAGACCCCGTTGACGGCAATGCTGTCTCCGATTTGGGACCCCTTCAGTACGAAAGAAGCATCAATGGTTAATCTGGCGGAGTCTTTCAGTAGATCTAGACTCTTTATTGTGCCCAGTTCTTCAATGATTCCGGTAAACATTATTTGTCACTTCCCATTTTATTGGTTTGGTTATAGTCAACTGTTCCGGTAAAACGATAATTTCCTCCCAGCTCACATACCGCTAGTTGACTGATATTTACTGCCTCGGACATGCTGGTGAGGTGCAGGCCTGAGAGCGGGGAGAAGCCGGATCCGGCCAGTTTCGGGGCCATCATAAACATGATTTGATCAATCAGCCTCGATTCCAGCATTTTACCGGCGAGCGTACCGCCGCCTTCCAATAAGATGCTGTTTAAGCCTCTGGCCGCGATGTCTCTCAGCAGATCCGGCAAAGGGATCTGTCTGGGCATATCATATTGCCAGATCTCAACCTTATCGGCAGCAAATGTTTCACGCATCCGCAGCAGTTTATTTGGGTCGGCAGCCTTTGTTGTCGCGATGATGCAGCGGCTGGCGGATTCGTTCCGGAGGACCTGGGCGTTTAAAGGAACAGACAGGGAACCATCGACGATCAGGCGGACCGGATCCCGGCCATGCTCAATATTACGGCAGGTTAGGAGCGGGTTATCCTGAAGGACTGTTTGACTGCCGACCATAATGACGTCATAAGTATTTCTTAAACCATGAACGAAATGTCTGGCCTCTTCCGAAGTGATCCATTTGGAGTCTCCTGATTCTACGGCAGTCCGGCCATCGAGCGTCATTGCAGCTTTATACAGTACAAAGGGCATTTTGGTGGTAATTGCTTTGATAAAAGGCTCATTAATGCTTTGAGCTTTTTCAGCCAGCAGACCGGTTGCGACAAGAATACCGGCATCCCTCAGTTTTCTCACGCCCTGACCGCTGACCAGCGGATTTGGGTCCGTCATCGCGATAATGACTTTCTTTACACCGGCCGCGATGAGTGCATCGGCGCAGGGAGGCGTACGGCCGTAATGAGAGCAGGGCTCCAGTGTAACATAAACATCGGCGCCTTCTGCGCTTGATTCCGCAGCATTTAAAGCGTGGACTTCCGCATGCGGTGTACCGGCTTTCTGATGGTAGCCTTCCCCGACAATCTGCCCGTCCTGCACAATAACACAGCCCACAAGCGGATTTGGACTGGTTCTGCCTGCCGCCAGAATGGCAAGATCCAGTGCACGTTCCATATAATATTTGTCTTCTGCGGTAAAACGATCAGGCAATGGATGTACCCTCCAGTCATTAACAAGTCGGCAAATGAAAATATAAATCATTGATAAATCATAGAAAAACAATCATAGAAAAAATACTGGAAAAATAAAAAATGCCCGGAAATACTCCGGGCGTCAATCATTCAGATCAACAGTCATTCAAAACAGGCAGGTGAGAGGCTACGCGACAAACACGACAAGCACGTGCACGGTCACACCATGTTTTGCTCTTTCCATCCAGACTTTAACTGTCGGCTTCGTAATTTCAACGAATCTGCCATAAGGCTCGCGGGCTGTACCGCCGGTAAGGAATTACACCTATCCCCAGAGTAAAAATGTATTCAGTTTTGCTGCATAGATCAATCGAACTTGCAATTATCATACTGCAATCCTGTCAAGAATGCAACCATTTTGCACAGAGATCAAGAGAGTCTAAAGGCGGACAATCTCGGCATAATCTTTTTTTAATAAACCTAAGATGATTGCGTCAAAATATTGCCCTTCCACATAATAGGCTTCACGCAGCCTGCCTTCGGTAATGAAGCCGAGCTTCTCATAGCAGGAGAGCGCCCTGGTGTTATTGACCCAGGTCTCAGCGGTCAGTCTCCGGAAATTCCACTGGCCAAACAAGTAGCGGATAAAGGCAGTCAGCGCATCGGTCCCATAACCTTTTCCCCAGTAATCTTGGAGGCCAATTCCGATATAAATACGGGCCGATCTGGCCGGAATATTGACCTGATCGAAACCAATTGTACCGATAAGGCTGCCTTGTAAATCCGTAATCGCATAACGGTTGGCATCCTCTTCAAAAAGTTTGCTCTCCAGATCCTCCCGGCGCAACAGGGTTGCAAGAGGCCAATTACCACTTATCCAGTAAGAAAAGTCATGGTCATTATACCATTCATACAAGGTGTCCAGATCATCCATTTCGAGCGGACGGATTCGGGATAATTTGCCGTTTAACATGGCAGTCACCTTCCAAACAAAAATACGTTTAAGTAATCATAGTTTAGCATGTAGAGAAATAAGATCAAGTAGGAGAAGAAGCAAATGCAAAATAAGGTAAAATATAGCAAAAATGCTTGAATTTTGTTGCTTCTTTCGTTAAGATGAAATTATTCATCTGAGTCATTATCAATAATTTTGAAAGGGGACTAGAAAATGATTGAAAACAAAGAATTAAGGGCCATGGCCCGCACCCAGTTAAAAGGGCACTGGCTGAGACCAATCCTGGCCTGTCTGATTTATGCTGTAATCGTGTTCATCCTGTCTTGGATCCCGTGTGTTGGTCCGATTATTACGATTTTAATTGCGGGCCCGCTCATGATTGGTCTGGTGACCTTTACCTTAAAGTTCTGCCGTGCGGAAGACCCGAATGTTGAAGTGGTCCTTTCTGGATTTAAAAATGCCATTAATTGTGCCGGGCTATATCTCTGGTATATGCTGTGGACACTTTTATGGTCACTGCTACTGATTATTCCGGGGATCGTTAAAGCGTACGGCTATATGATGAGCTTTTATATTTATGCTGATAATCCTGATATGGGTATCAGAAAGGCCTTTGATCTCAGTAAAAAAATCAGCTATGGCTATCGCGGCAAGCTATTCCTGCTTACACTCAGCTTCATTGGCTGGGCGATCCTGGCCACGATCCCGTTCTGTCTTGGCTATATCTGGCTGATGCCCTACATGCAAATTACGTTTACTAATTTCTATCAGGAACTAAAAAAAGAAAGCATCAAAAATGGTGTCTGTACTGCGGAAGAGTTTTGAGCCATATTTTGAGTTATATAATAAGTTACTCCGGGCAAAAACCCGGAGTAACTTATTTCTTCATGTGCTTGGTGACTAGATTCTACCGTTAATGTATTCAAAAGTTTTCTTAACCATACTGCCCCCAACAGAGCCATTCTGTCTTGCGGAGGTGTCTGGGCCTAGGTTAACCTTAAGCTCGCTGGCAACACTTTGTTTGTTAACCGGCAGTTTATATTTAGCCATTCAATTTCCCTCCTTTTTGTTTATTTGTTTATTTATCTGTAGTATCTGCACATAGGAATAAAATACACAGGTAGTTTATTTAAGTTCAGTAAGTCTTTAACAGTTAACCTAAATATGACAATCAATAAAGAGGTTCAAAAGTGAGTCAAATATAAAAATATAAAAAATAAGCTCCGGGTATAAACCCGGAGTTTCTTTTGAGTTTCAATGGTCGGGGCGACAGGATTCGAACCTGCGGCCTCTTGGTCCCGAACCAAGCACGCTACCAAACTGCGCCACGCCCCGATGTCTCTTTTAAAGAACAAATAAAATCATAACAAAAGGCTGAATTCATGTCAAGGATAAAATGCTTTGAATATTTGCTATTGAGCGATAGCTAACCTTTGTTTGACAATAACTTTTCTTAAAAGAGGGGACACTTTCGAGGACAATAAAAGATTGATCAGGTTTTGTGCTGATAATTCCAAATAATAATCTGGCTCGTAAAGCGGGATTATTTTTACTTTGTTGAAAAGTTGAATCTATTTTGATATATTTTCTTTATAAACATAGGGGGAATTGCATGAAACGTTGCCTCATCTGCCTAGAAGAATTGGATCTGTTTCGGGGTCTGGAAAAAGAACAGATTACAAACTTGTGTCAATGTACAAATAAAAAACGGCTGTCCAAAGGACATTATCTTTTTTATCAAGGGGATATTACAGGTACTATATTTCTTGTGAAATCAGGAAAACTTAAACTTGTTCAAAGTGCTGGAGATGGACATGAAACAATTCTGGATATCTGTGGTCCCGGTGAGGTGCTAGGTGAGTTGTCGCTATATCTAGAACAAAAGGAATGTTCTAGTGCATTAGCCATGGAAGAGGCTTGCATCTGTTGCTTTAGTAAAATGCAATTTGAAATGTTAATTAAGAAAGATCCTTCTTTTGCCTTAAGGATAATTAATTACCTTGGGCAAAAGCATTATGCCATTATGAATTCAGATAAGGAGACTAGACGAACTGTAAAAGAAAGATTATTAGGTCTATTTTATAACCTTGCCAACCAATATGGGAAAAAGCTGCCAAACGCGACAATGATCGATTTAATAATTACTCAGCAGGAATTAGCTGATATGATTGGTGCTTCACGGGTAATGGTCATTCAGGCCCTTAATGAGTTAAAAGAAGCCAAAATAGTCGACCGCACTAACAGATATTACATTTTAAAAGATGACCCTTGTCTTAGTACGCACATATTTAAATAATAGGGTCAAGCAGCTACTTCTCTGATTTTTAGGTATGGAAATTCAACTTCCCCAATTTTTTTATTAATTGTTAAATACTTAACAGTTTTAGAAACATGATAAAGTCCGTATAATGGTG